>DASXNY010000108.1:0-46752 GCA_036494715.1 Thermoleophilaceae bacterium | reverse complement strand
CCACATGTACGCGTAGAGCGCGCGCAGGTTGGCGAGCTTCTGCCAGCGGTCGCCGGCCATCTTCCCGTAGAGCGAGCCCTTGCCGTGCACGACCTCGTCGTGCGACAGCGGCAGGATGAAGTTCTCGCTGAACGCGTACATCAGGCTGAAGGTGAGCTCGTGGTGGTGGTAGCGGCGGTAGATCGGGTCCTGCTGGAAGTAGGCGAGCGTGTCGTGCATCCAGCCCATGTTCCACTTGAAGCCGAAGCCGAGGCCGCCGAGGTAGGTCGGGCGTGAGACGCCGGGCCAGGCGGTCGACTCCTCCGCCGCCGAGATCACCCCGGGCTCGCGCGCGTGCACGACCTCGTTCATCTGCTTGAGGAAGGCCACGGCGTCGAGGTCCTCGCGGCCGCCGAACTCGTTCGGCACCCACTCGCCCGCCTCCCGCGAGTAGTCGAGGTAGAGCATCGAGGCGACGGCGTCCACGCGGATGCCGTCGACGTGGTACTCGCGCAGCCAGAAGACCGCGTTCGCGATCAGGAAGTTGCGCACCTCGTGACGGCCGTAGTTGAACACGAGCGTGCCCCAGTCTGGGTGCGCGCCGCGGCGCGGGTCATCATGCTCGTAGAGCGCGGTGCCGTCGAAGCGCGCGAGCGCGAAATCGTCGCGCGGGAAGTGCGCCGGCACCCAGTCGAGGATCACTCCGATGCCGCGCGCGTGCATGCGGTCGACGAACTCGCGCAGGTCATCGGGGGAGCCGTACGCGGGTGCGGGCGCGAAGTAGCCGCTCACCTGGTAGCCCCAGGAGCCGCTGAACGGGTGCGCCATCACGGGCAGCAGCTCGATGTGCGTGAAGCCCATGTCCACCACGTAGGCGGCCAGCTCGTCGGCCAGCTCGAGGTAGGTGAGCGAGCGGTTGCCGTCCTGGGTGTTGAGCCGCCACGAGCCGAGGTGCACCTCGTAGATCGACATCGGGCCATCGAGCGGCACCGCGGCGGCGCGGTTCTCGATCCACGCCGAGTCGCGCCACTCGTGCTCGGGGTCGGTCACGACGGACGCGGTCTGCGGCGGGAGCTCGGCTTCCTGCGCGCAGGGGTCGGCCTTGAGCCGCAGGTCGCCGTCGGCGGTGAGGAGCTCGTACTTGTAGCGCGCGCCCGACCCGACACCCGGCACGAACAGCTCCCAGACGCCGCCCGGCCCGAGCGAGCGCATGGCGTCGAGGCGACCGTCCCAGGAGTTGAAGTCGCCCACCACGCTCACCGCGCGCGCGGCCGGCGCCCAGACCGCGAACGCTGTGCCGATCACGCCCTCGTGCTCGCGCACGTGCGCGCCGAGCTTCTCGTACAGCTCCTCGTGGCGGCCCTCGCCCAGCAGGTGCAGGTCGAGCTCGCCGATCGTCGGCGGGAACGCGTACGGGTCGTCGATCACGAAGCTGCCGCTCTCGCCGTAGTCGACGGCGAGCCGGTACCGCAGCGGCACCTCCGCGCCCTCCACGAGGCCCTCGAACACGCCGCCGGGATGGATCTGCTTGAGCTCCACCTCGGCGCCGCCGTTCACGAGCGCCGTCACCGCGGCCGCGGCCGGCCGGAAGGCGCGCACCACCACGCCACCGTCGTCCGGGTGCGCGCCGAGCACGCTGTGCGGGTTGGAATGCTCGCGGCGCACGATCGCCTCGAGGTCAGCGCTCGCGACCTTCATGACTCCTCCAGGAGGCGCAGGATCCCCGCCACGGGAATCGGCACCCAGTCGGGGCGGTTGTCCAGCTCATAACGCAGCTCGTAGACGGCCTTCTCCAGCTCGAAGACGGACAGGAGATGCCGCAGGGCGGCCTCGCCGGAGGGCAGCAGCGACGGGTCGATCGTCGCGAGGTAGCGCTCGAGGAAGATCTCGCGCGCTCGCTGCTCGAAGTCGTCCGGCGCCTCGCGGCCGCGCATGATCTCGCTGGCGGACGTGACATAGGCGAACGAGCGCAGCATGCCCGCCACGTCGCGCAGGGGCGAGCGCTTCTGGCGGCGCTCGGGCAGCGGCCGCGCGGGCTCGCCCTCGAAGTCGAGGATCACCCAGCCGCCCGGCGTGTGCAGGGTCTGGCCGAGGTGGTAGTCGCCGTGGATGCGGATCACCTTGCCGCCGACGCCGAGCTGGGCGAGCGCGCCGAGCCGCTCGCGCACGTCCTGTGCCGACCCGGCGATCGGCGCCACCCGCTCGTCGTCCGGGAGCCGAACAAAGACGCGCTCGATGTCCTCGTCAACCGTCGCCGTGAGCAGCGACAGCGCCTCGGCACTCGGCTCCTCCGGCGCGAAGGCGGGATTGCTCGCGTCGGAGGCGAGCACGGTGTGCATCTGGGCGGTTACCTCGCCCAGCGTGGCGAGGCGCCGGAGGAAGCCCTCCGGGTAGTCGCACATCTCGTCGAGCGCCAGCTCCCAGCCGCCGACGCCGTCCGGGTAGAAGCGCTGCACGATCCCGAGCGTGGCGGTGAGCGAGCGGCCCTCGTAGTCGTAGGCCCCGTAGAGCGGCGCGATGTTGGGGAACTCGTGCGCGGTCAGGAAGGCGAGCAGCTCGAGCTCGGGGTTCGTGCCCGGCTCGAGCTTGCGGAACACCTTCATCACGAGCTCGTCGGCGAACACGAGCGACGAGTTCGACTGCTCGACGCCCATGGGCCGCACGGGGGCGTCGCCGGGCAGCCCGGCCATCCCGTTCGCGCGCTGGAAGTCGAAGCGGCCTTCCACGGTCTCGATCGGCTGCTGGCGGTCGATGCGGGCGAGCAGCTCGCGCCCGTGCACCTCGTCGACGAGCGCGTCGTAGACGGTCCACTCCGGGGTCTCGGCCACCACGTGCTCCGACCAGCCCTCCTCGGCGGGCCTGACGCCGAGCGCGAGCTGATACAGCTCGTGCGTCCCTGTGGCGAAGCGCGTCTGGAGCAGGACGAGGAAGAGCAGCGGCGACTCGTCGCGCAGCACGACTGTCTCCACGAGCTCGATGCCGGTCACGTGGCGCGACTTGGAGGCGTACCAGCGCTGCTCCTCGACCCAGGCGCGCAGCACCTCCATGTCGAGGAACGAGAGGTCGCCCGCGGAGATGTTCTCGGCGGGGTCAGTCATCCGCCTCGGCCTCCTCGACGTACTCCTCCTCGCTCAGCTCGAACCAGTAGAAGCCGCGCGGCGCGAGCGTGAGCAGGTACGGCAGCTCGCCGATGCGCGGGAAGCGCGAGCGCCCGAACAGCTCCACCGGGTAGCGCCCCTCGAACCCCGACAGGTCGAGCTCCACCGCCTGCGCCGAGCGCGCGACGTTGTGCACGCACAGCACCACGTCGTCCTCGAAGCGGCGGACGTGGGCGAAGATGCGCGGGTTCGACGGCGTGAGCGGCTCGTACGTGCCGAAGCCGAACACCGGGTGCTCCTTGCGCAGGGAGATGAAGCGCTTGAGCCAGCGCAGGAGCGAGGTGGGGGTGCGCAGCTGCGCCTCGACGTTCACCGCCTGGTAGCCGTAGACCGGGTCCATCAGCGGGGGCGCGTAGAGCTGG
The DNA here is from genome assembly GCA_036494715.1 of Thermoleophilaceae bacterium. Lineage (GTDB taxonomy): Bacteria > Actinomycetota > Thermoleophilia > Solirubrobacterales > Thermoleophilaceae > JAICJR01. The sequence continues at coordinate 43,253 of DASXNY010000108.1, read as the reverse complement.
GCGAAGTCGGCGCGCGAGAAGCCGCCGTTGCGGTCGCCCGTCCACTGCATCGGCGTTCGTACTCCGTCGCGGTCGCCGAGGAAGAGGTTGTCCCCCATCGCGATCTCGTCGCCGTAGTAGAGAACCGGCGAGCCGGGCAGGGAGAACATGATCGCGTGCATGAGCTCGATCTCGTCGCGGCCGTTGTCGAGCAGCGGCGCCAGCCGCCGGCGGATCCCCACGTTGATCTTCATGCGCGGGTCCTTCGCGTACTCCGAGTACATGTAGTCCCGCTCCTCGTCCGTCACCATCTCGAGCGTCAGCTCGTCGTGGTTGCGCAGGAACAGGCCCCACTGGCAGTGCTCGTGGATCTCGGGGGTCTGGGCGAGGATCTCGTAGATCGGCGCCGCCTCCTCGCGCCGCACCGACATGAACATGCGCGGCATCACCGGGAAGTGGAAGGCCATATGGCACTCGTCGCCGTCGCCGAAGTACTCGACCACGTCGGCGGGCCACTGGTTCGCCTCGGCCAGCAGCACTCGGTCGGGATAGGCCTCGTCGACCTCGCGCCTGACTCGCTTCAGGTAGGCGTGGGTCTCTGGCAGGTTCTCGCAGTTCGTTCCCTCGCGCTCGTAAAGGTACGGCACCGCGTCGAGACGGAACCCGTCGAGACCGAGGTCGAGCCAGAAACGCAGCACGCCGAGCATCGCGTCCCGCACCTCGGGATTGTCGTAGTTGAGGTCCGGCTGGTGGGAGAAAAAGCGGTGCCAGTAGTAGGCGCCGGCCACCGGATCCCAGGTCCAGTTCGAGGTCTCGGTGTCGGTGAAGATGATCCGCGCGTCCGGGTAGCGCTCGTCCGTGTCCGACCACACGTACCAGTCGCGCTTGGGCGAATCGGGGCTCGAGCGCGACTCCTGGAACCAGTCGTGGTCGGACGAGGTGTGGTTCATCACGAGATCGGAGATCACGCGGATGCGCCGGGCGTGCGCAGCGTCGATGAAGTCGTGGATGTCGTCGACATTGCCGTAGTCGGCGTGCACCTTCGTGAAGTCGGCGATGTCGTAGCCGCCGTCGCGCAGCGGCGACCTGTAGTACGGGAGCAGCCAGATGCAGTCCACGCCGAGCCACTGCAGGTAGTCGAGCTTCTCCGTCAGACCGCGGAAGTCGCCCGAGCCGTCGCCATTCGCGTCGAAGAAGCCGCGGATGTGAATCTCGTAGAACAGTGCGGTCTTGAACCACAGCGGTTCGGCCTCGAACCATTGCCGGGCCTGCGCCTGCTCTGCGGCGGTGGGCGCCGCCTGGGGCTGCTCGGACGTGCTCATCAGTTTTCGACCCGCAGGATGTGCGCCTGCCGCACGCCCGGCTCGAGGCGGATGTAGTTGGGCCCGATTCGCCACTGGTAGCGCTCGTCGGAGAGCAGGTCGCGCACGCTGAAGCTCGGCGGCAGCCCGAGCCCGGCCGGCACGACCGCCACGCCCTCCTGCGCCTGATGGGGATCGTTGTTGACCACCGTGATGACAACGTTCCCCTCCGTGCGCTTGGCGTACCCGATCAGCGCGTCGTTGGCGGTGTCGAGGAACGTGAGGTTGGCGAACTCCTGTAGCGCCGGGTTCTCGCGCCGCGCCTCGTTGATGCGCTTGACCGTGGGCAGCAGCGGGCCGTCGAGCTTGCGCTTCTTGAGCTCGTACTTCTCCGAGTCGAGGTACTCCTCCGAGCCCTCGTGCACCGGCACGCTCTCGAAGTGCTCATAGCCCGAGTAGATGCCGTAGCTCGGGCTGAGCGTTGCCGCGAGCACGAGCCGCGCCTCGAACGCGGGCGGCCCGCCGTGCTGAAGGTAGGCGTGCAGGATGTCAGGCGTGTTGGCGAAGAAGTTGGGCCGGAAGTACTCCTGCTCGCCGGAGTGGGTGAGCTCGAAGACGTACTCGGTCAGGTCCCAGCGCGAGTTCTTCCAGGTGAAGTAGGTGTACGACTGGCTGAAGCCGAGCTTGGCCAGCTCGCGCATCACCGCGCGGCGCGTGAACGCCTCCGCGAGGAACACGACGTCGCGGTCCTTCTTGTGCACCTCCTCGATCAGCCACTGCCAGAAGGCGAACGGCTTGGTGTGCGGGTTGTCGACCCGGAAGGCCTTGATGCCGAGCTCGACCCAGCCGAGCACGATCTCGCGCAGCGCCTTCCACAGCCCGCGCCAGTCCTCCGACTCCCAGTTGACGTTGTAGATGTCCTGGTAGCGCTTGGGCGGGTTCTCGGCGTACTTGAGCGTGCCGTCCGGCCGGTGGTGGAACCACTCGGGATGCTCGGTCAGCCACGGGTGGTCCGCCGAGCACTGGATCGCGAAGTCGAGCGCGATGTCCATGCCGAGGTCGGACGCGGCCCTCGCCAGCGAGCGGACGTCCTCGATCGTGCCGAGCTCCGGGTGCACCGCCTCGTGGCCGCCCTCCGGCGAGCCGATCGCCCAGGGCGAGCCGGGGTCCTTCTTCTTTGCCACGAGGGCGTTGTTGCGGCCCTTGCGGTTGGTCAGCCCGATCGGGTGGATCGGCGGCAGGTAGATCACATCGAAGCCGAGGTCGGCCAGCTCCGGCAGTGTCTTCTCGACCTTCTTGAGGCCGCCCCACGAGCGCGGGAAGAGCTCATACCAGGAGCCGAAGCGCGCGCGCAGGCGGTCCACCTCGAGCGGCAGCGGCTCCGGCAGCGTCGAGCTGCCATGACGCTCCTGCAGCCGCTCCACGGCGTCGAACAGCTCGGCGCCGAGCACGACGTCGTGCTTCACGGCCTCGGGAGCGGAGTCGTCGTCGAGCGTGGTCAGCGCGTGCTCGATCAGGACGCGGTCGGCCTTGTTCTTCGCGCTAGCGAGCGCGCCCTGCAACAGCACCGTGCCCTCGGACAGCTCGCCGGCGAGGTCGTGCTGGCCGGCTTCGATCTTGCGCGACAGCTCGTTGCGCCAGGTACCGAACTGGTCGGTCCAGGCCTCGATCGTGAACGCCCAGCGGCCCTCGCGATCGACATCGAACTCGCCCGCCCAGCGCACGCCGTCGAGCTGCGCGTCGATCGGGACGAGCTCGGACTCGCTCCAGCGCCGCCCGCCTGGCGCGCGGTAGCGCACGACCGCGCGCAGCTGCTCGTGGCCGTCGCGGAAGATGTCCGCCTCCACCTCGACGGTGTCGCCCACGCAGCGCTTGGGCGCATAGCGCCCGCCGTCCACCGCCGGGCTGGGATACTCGATGCGGATCCGCTCCGGGGATTGTCTGTCACTTAGATCGGGCACCACGCCGGGGAAGTATCCACGCGTCGCTCGCGCAAAACACTCTCGCCCCTTGGCGTCCACCCACACCACGGAGCCGCCGCGCTCGAGCGGCGTTCAGCTACACCCCACGTCGCTCCCCGGCGGACGCCTCGGCGACGAGGCGCGGCGCTTCGTCGACTGGCTCGCGGACGCGGGGCAAATCTGGTGGCAGATGCTCCCGCTCGGACCGCCCGACCGGCACCACTCGCCATACAAGGCGCGCTCGGCGTTCGCCGGCTGGCCCGGCCTGCTGGCGGACCCCCGCGCGCGCGTGACGAAGGGCGAGGAGCTCGACTTCCGCGAGCGCCAGGCGTTCTGGATCGGCGACTGGGAGAAGCTCGCGGGACGCGGCGCGGTGGCCGACCAGGTGCGCTTCGAGCGCGAGTGGAGCGCGCTCCACGCCTACGCCGCCGAGCGTGGCGTGCGGCTGTTCGGCGACATGCCGATCTACGTGGCCGAGGGCAGCGCCGACCAGCGCGCCCACCCCGAGCTGTTCCAGCACGGCTTCGTGGCCGGCGCGCCGCCGGACGCCTACACCGAGCGCGGCCAACTCTGGGGCAACCCGCTGTACGACTGGCCGGCGCTCCGACGGCGCGGCTACCGCTGGTGGATCGAGCGCCTGCGCCGCGGCTTCGAGCAGTTCGACCTGGTCCGCATCGACCACTTCCGCGGCTTCGTGGCCTACTGGTCGGTGCCCGAGGGGGCGCGCGACGCGCGCTCGGGCGTGTTCCGACGCGGCCCGGGGCGCGCGCCCTTCGACGCCGCTCGCCGCGAGCTGGGCGAGCTGCCGCTCGTGGCCGAGGACCTCGGCGTGATCACACCAGCCGTCGAGCGGCTGCGCGACTCGCTCGGCCTGCCGGGGATGCTCGTGATCCAGTTCGCCTTCGAGCCGGACGAGCCGGACTCGCCGCATCGTTTCGAGCACCACGTCGAGCGCCGCTTCGTCTACGCGAGCACGCACGACACCGACACCGCGCGCGGCTGGCTCGAGTCGCTCGACCCCGAGCGGCGCGCGCTCTACGAGGCCGAGCTCGCGCGCCGCGGGATCCGCGAGCGGCGGCCGTGGTGGGGCTTGATCCGCCTGGCCTTCTCCTCGCCGGCGCTGGTGGCGATGGTGCAGACGCAGGACGTGCTCGGGCTCGGCAGCGAGGCGCGCATGAACGTGCCGGCGCGCGCCGCGGGCAACTGGCGCTGGCAGCTCGAGCGCGGCGCGCTCACGCGCGCGCTGGCACGGCGCCTGCGCGAGGTCAGCGAGGAAGCCGGGCGGCTGCCCGCCTGAACAGCGCGCGCGCGCTCACCTTGGCGTGCCGGTAGGCGTAGGCGGCGTCGCCGCGCAGCCGCCGCCAGGCCGTGGTCTCGTAGGCGATCAGCGCCGACGGTCGCACCGCCGGCTCGAGGCCGTCGCGCGCGAGCAGGTCGAGCGCGCGCTCCGCGATCGCGATCTGCCCGAATGCCGTCGGGTGCACGTGATCGGCCATGACGACGTTGCGCGCGCCGAAGTCGCGCAGGTCGAGCACGAGTGCGCCGGCCTCCCGCGCCGCGCGCTCTACCACGGCGTTCAGCTCGCGCACCTTGGCCCCGGCGCGCGGACGGCCGAGGTCGAGCGGCGCGGTGGCGGTGAGCACGCGGTCGCAGCGCTCGGCGAGGAAGGCGAGCGCGCGCCGGTAGGGCGGTTCGAATGCGGCGGCACTCCAGTCGAGCCGGCGCACGTCGTTCACGCCGATGTAGAGGCAGCCGAGCTCGTAGCGCGCGCCGGGGTGCGCGCCGCGGCGCTCAAACGCCGGGATCTGCGCGCCCACGACATCGTCGACGCTGGCGCCGTCGGTAGCGCAACCGGTGTACGGCAGGCCGAGCCCGCGGGCCGTCCACTGCGCCCACGACTGCAAAGCAACGCCCCATTGCAACTCGCCGCCGCCGTTGGTGATCGAGTCCCCGAAAGCGAGCACGCCGAGGCGGCAGGAGCTGTCCCGTGAGGCGGTCAGGCGCGCCAGGGTAGCCCGGTTAGGAATAATCCACGCGGTGATCGATGGCAGGCGGGACCTCGAGCGCGCCGCGGACGACCTGGCGGCGCGGCTCCCGGAGTCGTTGGCGCCGCTCGCGCGGCTCGCCTACAACTACCGCTGGAGCTGGCACCCGGACGGGCCGGGGCTGTTCGCCTCGCTCGATCCGGCGCGCTGGCAGCGCTCGCTCCAGAACCCCGTCCACATGCTCCAGGAGGTGCCGCGCGAGGCGCTCGAGCGGGCGGCACGCGACGAGGGCTTCCGCGAGCGGGCCGCACGGCTCGACGAGCTCGTGCGCGAGGAGGTGGCCGACGCGAGCGACGAGCCGCCGGTGGCGTTCTTCTGCTCGGAGTACGGCGTGCACGTGTCGCTGCCGATCTACTCCGGCGGCCTCGGCGCGCTGGCCGGCGACCTCGTGAAGGAGGCCTCCGACGACGCCCTCCCGCTTGTGGCCGTCGGGCTGATGTACCACCAGGGCTACTTCAGGCAACGCATCGACGCCTCCGGCTGGCAGCACGAGTACTGGGTGGACAGCGACCCGGAGCGCCTGCCCGCCGCGCTCGTGACCGGCGAGGACGGCCAGCCGCTCACCGTCACCGTCCCGATCGAAGAGCGCGAGGTGCACGTGCAGATCTGGCGCGTGGACGTCGGGCGCGTCTCGCTCTACCTGCTCGACACCGACCGCCCCGACAACGACCCCTTCGCGCGCTGGATCAGCTCGCGCCTCTACGTCGGCGACCCGAGCGTGCGCTTCGCGCAGTACGTCGTGCTCGGCATAGGCGGCGTGCGCGCGCTGGCAGCGCTCGGGATCGAGGCGGGCACGCTGCACCTCAACGAGGGCCACCCGGCGCTCGCGCCGCTCGAGCTGCCCGGCGTGCGGACCGTGTTCACCACGCACACGCCGGTGCCCGCCGGCAACGACACCTACCCCGCCGACCAGGTCGCGAAGACCCTCAGCGGCCTCGCGCGCGAGCTCGGCCGTCCGGTGGAGGAGCTGATCCGGCTCGGTCGCACGCACCCCGACGACGAGAACGAGCCATTCGGCGTGACCCAGTTCGCGCTGCGCATGAGCCAGACCGCGGGCGGCGTGAGCCGCCGGCACGGCGAGGTGGCCCGCGGCATGTGGCACGAGCTCTGGCCGGACCTGCCTGTCGACGAGGTGCCGATCGGCCACGTGACGAACGGCGTGCACGTGCCCACGTGGCTCGGCGCGCCGATGCGCGAGCTGCTCACGCGCCAGCTCGGAGACGGCTGGCTCGCCCGCGCCGCCGAGCCCGGCAGCTGGTCTGGCGTCGACGACATCCCCGACGAGGACCTCTGGCAGGCGCGCACGGACCAGCGAGCGGACCTCGTCGGCTTCGCCTCCGAGCGCAGCGTGTTCGACCGCTTCGGCCGCACGGACGTTTCCGACTACGTCGAGGCGGCCGCGCGCTCCTTCCGGCCCGACGTGCTCACGATCGGCTTCGCGCGGCGGGTGGCCACCTACAAACGGCTCGGCCTGCTCGCCTACGACCCCGAACGGCTGCTCGCGTTGCTGGGCGGCGAGCGCCCGGTTCAGGTGCTGCTCGCCGGCAAGGCCCACCCGCGCGACGACGAGGCCAAGCGTGTGGTCCAGCAGCTGTTCGGCCTGAAGGGCGCCGAGGCGGTGGGCGAGCACGTGATCTTCCTCGACGACTACGACCTCGCCACCGGCGCGCGGCTCGTGCAGGGCTGCGACCTGTGGGTGAACCTGCCGCGCCCGCCGCTCGAGGCGAGCGGGACGAGCGGCATGAAGTCCGTGATGAACGGCGGGCTCCAGCTCAGCGTGCTCGACGGCTGGTGGGCCGAGGGCTACGACGGCTCGAACGGCTGGGCGCTATCCGGCGAGATCGACGACGACCACACCGCGCAGGACACGCGCGACGCAGCCGAGCTCTACCGGCTGCTCGAGGAGGAGGTCGTGCCCGCGTTCTACGAGCGCGACGAGCGCGGCATCCCCGGCGCGTGGCTCACGCGCATGCGCGCCTCGCTGCGCACGCTCGGCCCGGCCTTCTGCGCGACGCGCATGCTCGCCGAGTACGTCGAGCGCGCCTACCGCTCCGGCGCCGCGGCGCCCTACAGCTAGGCGCGCCCGTAGACGGGAATCGCGGCGCCGCTCGTGGCCGCCGAGTCCTCTGACACGAGGAAGCAGACGACCTTCGCGATCTGCTGCGGCGGCACCCACTTCGAGTGGTCGGCGTCCGGCTGCGCGCGGCGGTTGGCCTCGGTGTCGATCACGCTCGGCAGGATCGCGTTGGCGCGCACGCCCTCGTCGCGGTACTCGGCGTCGAGTGCCCGGATGAACGCGAGCACGCCGGCCTTCGCAGTGATGTAGCCGGCCGCGCCCGCGAAGGGCCGCAGCGCCGGCCGCGCGGACACGCCGACAAAGGCGCCGCCGCCGTTCGCCACCAGCCGCGGCATCGCCGCCTGCGCGAGCAGGAAGCCGGGGCGCAGGTTCAGCCTGAGCTGCTTCTCGAAGTCCTCGATGCCCGACTCGTGCACCTTGCCGGGTGCGCTGAAGCCGCCCACCAGGTTCACCACGGCGCCGAGCTTGTCGACGCCGCCGACGGCCTCCTCCACCGCCTCCGGATCCATCAGGTCCGCCTGCACGAGCATCAGCCCCGCGCGCCCCTGGAAGTCTTGCTCGACCCGCTCGCGCTCGTGCTCGACGACCCACGTCGCGGTGACGGGGTAGCCCTGCTCGAGCAGCGCCTCGAGCACCGCGGCGCCGAGCGCGCCGGTGCCGCCTGCCACGAGTACCGCTGGCTTTTCGCCGGCCATCGCGCGTCAGCGTAACGAGCAGGTGCCGTCCGGGTCCCGTTCTACCTTGGGCAGCGTATGGAACAGCAGTCTCTGAACGTGTCCAAGACCTTCGTGCGCGACCTCGCGGACGGCCAATCCGTCGACAGCTTCTTCCTCGTGCGCGACCGCACACGGCGCCAGAAGAAGAACGGCGAGTCCTTCCTCAAGCTCCAGCTCGGGGACGTCACCGGCGTCGTCGAGGCGGTGCTCTGGGAGCGCGCCGACGAGCTCTACGAGCACTGCGGCCCGGGCGGCGTGGTGCGCGTGGCGGGCAGCTTCTGCGTCGATCAGAAGTACGGAGCGTCGCTCACCGTGCGCGCGCTGAAGCGCGCGGAGCCGCAGGAGTACGACGCCGCGGACCTCGAGGAGGGGCCGGCGCGCGGGGTCGACCAGATGGTGGCCGGGCTGCGCGAGCTGATCGGCATGACGCAGAACCCGTACCTGCGCGAGCTGCTCGAGCGCTTCTTCGGCGAGGCTTCGGAACTGTGGACGCGCTGGCGCGAGGCGCCGGCTGCCAAGCGCTACCACCAGGCGTACAAGCACGGGCTGCTCGAGCACTCCCTGTCTGTCGCGCAGGGCGTGCACTCGCTGTGCGGCACGTTCCCGGAGATCGACCGCGAGCTGGCGGTGGCCGGCGCGCTGCTGCACGACATCGGCAAGATCGAGGCGTACTCGGTCGAGAGCGGCGCGATCGAGCTCACCGACGCCGGCAAGCTCCAGGGCGAGATCGCGCTCGGCTACTACCTCGTGCGCCGCGAGATCGAGGAGATCGCCGGCTTCCCGCCTGCCACGGCCGAGGGGTTGCTCCACATCATCCTGTCGCACCACGGCCAGCTCGAGCACGGCAGCCCGGTCGTTCCGTGCACGCGCGAGGCCACGCTCGTCCACATGGTCGACAACCTCGGCGGCAAGCTCGGCAGCTTCGACCGGCTCGAGAAGTCCCTGCCGGACGGCGAGCGCTGGTCGAGCTTCGACCGCGCGCTCAGCGGCTCGGCCTTCTTCGCCTCGCGCGAAGCCGCCTAGGGCCACGCCCGGCCACAAATCCGCAAACAGCGTGAATCTTCCGGACCAAACGCGCTGACGGCTGAGGTGCCGAAGCTCCCCGCCTCCTATGCTGCTTTGGGCATGGCGAAGGACACCGAGAAGCTGATCCGTCAGCTCTCGTTGATCTCGTTCCTGATGGCAGAGCGGCGCCCGGTCACGGCGCTGGAGATCAAGCGGGAGGTCGAGGGGTACTCAGGGATGAACGACGACGCGTTCGCGCGTCGTTTCTACGCCGACCGCGCGGAGCTCGAGTCGCTCGGCATCGAGCTGAAGGTCGACAAGCCGGCCGAGGGCTATTACGAGGCCGAGAACTACTCGCTGCCGCCCGAGAACTTCTACCTGAACTCGATCGAGTTCACCGACTCCGAGCTCGGGGCGCTGCGCACGCTGCTGTCGCTGCTGGACGGCGAGTTCGCCTACGCCGAGCCGCTGCGGCTCGCGCTGCAGCAGCTCTCGTGGGGCAAGCCGTCGCCGCTCGCGTCGCCCGAGCACCGCTCGGTGGCGCTGGGCATCACCGCCGGAGCCGGCGGCCGCGAGCTGTCCCAGCGGCTGTCGAAGATCGAGACCGCGATCTTCCGCCGCAAGACGATCCTGTTCGACTACTACACGATGGGCCGCGACGCGGTTGAGTCGCGCAAGGTCGACCCGTATCACCTGCTCTTCCAACACGGCCAGTACTACCTCGTCGGCTACTCCCACGAGCGCGACGACGTACGCGTGTTCCGGCTCACGCGCATCCGCGGCAAGGTGGGCTACTCGTCGAAGGCGGAGCACGACTTCCCGCCGCCCGAGAACTTCGACCCGCGCATCTACGCCTCGCGCAGCCCCTGGCAGCTCGGCGACAGCGTCGGCACCGCGCGCATCTGGATCTCGAGCAAGATCGACTGGTACGTGATGCGCCACATCGGCCACACGGGCACAAGCGAGCCGGCGCCCGACGGCGACGGCGTGATCTTTGCGACCGCATACGCGGATACGCGCGCGCTCGTGTCCTGGGTGCTCGGGCTGCGCGAGCACGCGCGCATCCTCGAGCCGGCGGAGCTCACCGGCGAGGCCGCGCAGCGGCTCGCCCGCATCGTCGAGCTGCATACGAGCGGCCCGGAGCTGGCGCCGCCCGCCAAGAAGAAGGCCGCGGTGGCCGAGGAGGCCGATTCGAACGGCAAGCGCGAGACCCCGATCCGGCCTGAGCGCTTCGCGCGGCTCGTCACGCTCGCGGGCATCCTGATCGAGGCCGCGCGCAGCGGCGACCTGCTGGCCGTCACCCACGTCTGCGAGAGCCTGCAGGTGAGCGACGAGGAGCTGCGCGAGGACATCGACGTGCTCAACGTCGTGAACTTCGGCGGCGGCAGCTACGTCCTCTACGCCGAGATCCACGGCGACTCGATCGAGGTCGACCCGGAGCCCTACGGCGACAACTTCGCGCAGCCCGCCCGGCTGCTCCCGCTCGAGGCCAAGGCGCTCGTCGCCGCGATCGACTTCATCGGCGAGCACCTGACCGAGGGCTCGCTCGCCTCCGCGCGCGAGAAGATCGTCGACGCGCTCGGCGAGGATCCGGCCCAGGAGGGCCTGCGGATCACCACCGCGATGGGCGACGACTCCGAGATCGCGCGCGTGGTCAGCGGGGCGATCGTCGAGCATCACATCCTCGAGATCGACTACTACAAGGAGGACGAGGACGAGGTCACCGAGGGCCGCCGCATCGAGCCCTATCTCCTCTACAACGGCAATAAGGGCTGGTACATCCACTCCTGGGACCCGGCCAAGTCCGACACCCGCACCTTCCGGCTCGACCGCATCAAGGAGGCGCGCATCCTCGACGAGACGTTCGAGCCGCGCCCGGAGCTCAAGCCCGACGTCCCGGACTGGACGCGCACCGACGAGGTGCCGGAGTCGCAGCCCTGCCGCGTCTGGTTCGCGCCGGAGCGGGCGCGCTGGGCGCGCGAGGACAAGCGCGTGATCGAGGAGCTGAAGGACGGCGCGGTGATCGTCGAGATCCCGTTCGCGGGCCACGACTGGCTTGCCCGCGCGATCCTCGAGGAGGCGGGCGACGCCGCCGTGCTCGAGCCCGAGGACGCCCGCGCGGCCGTGCTCGAGGCGGCCGAGGCGCTGGCCGGGATGGTCAGCCGCTAGCCAGGCCCGATGGCCGGACTCGCCGCCCTCAGCCGCCGGGAGCGGATGCTCGAGATCGGCATCGAGGAGTTCACCGCGCGTTCCTACGAGGAGGTGTCGACCGAGGACGTCGCCCGCCGCGCGAGCGTCACCCACGGCCTGCTGTTCCACCACTTCGGGACCAAGCGCGGCTTCTTCCTCGAGGTCATGCGCGCGGTGGCGACGCGGCGCACGGAGCGCTTCGAGTCGAACCCCCATCGCGACCCGGCGCGCTGGCTGCGCTGGGAGATCAACACCTTCCTCGACGACCTCGTGGAGCACCCGCCGGTGCTGATGCTGTCCGGCTTCGGCATGGACGACGAGATGAAGGAGCAGATGCAGCGGGAGCAGCGCCACACTGCCGAGCGCATCCTGGCCCGGATGGGCATCGACGATCCCTCCCCGCTCCTCTTTTTGGCGGTGCGCGGCTGGGTGGGCTTCGCGCTCGACTCAGGGCGCGAGTGGCTCGCCACTCCCGCCGTCAGCCGCACGCGCATGCGCCGCCTGCTGATCGACTCGCTCAACGGCACGTTCGAAGCAGTAGCGCGCATCCAGCCGGACAGCAGCCTGGACCCGAGCTACTTCAGCGGCGCGTAGCGCCCGCCACCCCTCACCAACTGCCCTGCGAGCAGCCGCCACCGTCGGTGGTCGTGCCGGCGTCGCAGGTGCGCAGCTGGGTCCCGTCCGGCTTCTGGACGACCACGAAGTGGTGGCTCTCCGGCGAGAGCGCCGTGACGGTGAAGGTGTTGCGGCTCGAGTCGGTCACCTTCACCTGACCCCGGCCGCTCCCGATGGGGAGGCCGGTCTCACCCAGGTCGTCGTCGGAGCCCTGGCCGTCGCAGAAGGTGAAGTCGTCCCACTCGACGTTGCAGCGGTCCACCGCCGCGACGAGCGCGCTGGCGTTGGACTTGGCGTCCGCGTCCTGTCCCTTCTGCTTTTCGGTCGAGAACATCGCGAGCGCGATCGCAGCCAGGATGCCGATCACCAGAACGACGACGAGCACTTCCACGAGCGTGAAGCCGCTCTCTTCCGAGCGAAGGCGAGTCCGCATTGCCCGGGGATATCGGTCGCAGGATCAGCGAGCTTTAGCCGGCCGCTTGCGGCAACCGGTGCACATTGATCTCCGCGTCGTCCAGCTCCATCGCCTGAACCGAGCGCGGAGCGGTCTCGACCTGCTGGGGCTCGGGCAGCTCATCCCCGCCCGACGCCGCGCCATGCTCAGACAGCTTGCGCGCGGTGACGAGCACGCGGCTCTCCAGCGATCCGACCGTCTCGTTGTAGGCCTTTACCGAGGTCTCTAGCGAGCGGCCGAGCTTCATGAAGTGGCCCGCCAGCGTGCCGAGGCGCCCGTGCAGCTCCCGCCCGAGCTCGCTGACGGCGGCGGCGGATTCCGCGACCTTCTCTTGGCGCCAGCCGTACGCCGCCGACCGCAGCGCGGCGATCAGCGTCGTCGGAGAGACGACGAGCACCTTCTGCCCCACGCTCTCATCAATAAGGCTGGGCACCTGCTCCAGGGCCGCGCTGTAGAGCGACTCGCCCGGCAGGAACATCACGACGAACTCGGGCGAGGAATCGAACTGCGCCCAGTAGGCCTTCTGGCTGAGCTTCGCGACGTGCTCGCGAACGTGCCGGCCGTAGGTCTCGAGGTAGGCCTGGCGGCGGTCGGGATCAGTCGCCTCGACGGCGCTGAGATACGCCTCCAACGGAGCCTTCGCATCCACCACGAGCGTCTTGCCGCCCGGCAGCTGCACGATGACGTCGGGCCGCAGACGACCGCCGTCCGAGTCGAAGCTGGACTGCTCGACGAAGTCGCAGCGCTCGACCATCCCGGCCAGCTCGCAGACCCGCCGAAGCTGCATCTCTCCCCAGCGCCCGCGCGTGTGCGGGGAACGCAGCGCGGTGACCAGGTTGGCTGTCTCGGTGCGCAGCTGCTCCTGGGTTTGGGTCACGGACTGAAGCTGCGTTGTCAGGCTGCCCTGCGCCTCCCGCCGCGCCCGCTCGAGCAGCTCGAGCTTGCCGTCTACCTTCGCCAGCGACTCCGCTATCGGCTTGACGATCTGCTCCACGGCGCGCTGGCGCTTCTCGAGATCCTCGCGCGAGGTGATGTGGTGCTGCCCCAGCTGGCTCTCGGCCAGTTGTAGGAAGGATTGCTGCGCATCACGCAGCACACGCGAGGACACGGCCTCGAAACGGTCGTCGTTTCCTACGCGCGCGCGCATGAAGAGCCAGACGACGGTGCCGCCTAGGGCCATTCCGAGCAGTAGCCAGAGCGTTTGCATGGTGGACCAAATGACGGTAGGCCGGGTGGCGGACGGAACTGCCAGAATCGGCCGCCGGTGACCCCGCGCAGACAAACCACAGCCGCGGCCGGTGCGCTCGCCGCGGGCATCGGCTCGATCGGCCTCTGGTACCAGCTCTTCCGCCGCCCGCTGCCGAAAACCAGCGGCCGCATCACCGTGCGCGGGCTCGAGGACGCCGTCACGATCGAGCGCGACGAGCGCGGCGTCGCGCGCATCGAGGCGCGCTCCACCGCCGACCTCTGCTTCGCGCACGGCTTCGCCCAGGGGCAGGACCGCCTCTGGCAGCTCGAGTTCTACCGCCGCGCCGGCTGCGGCCGGTTGGCCGAGTTCGCCGGCAAGGAGGGCCTCCAGGTCGACCGGCTGATGCGCACGCTCGGCCTGCGCCGCTTCGCCGACAGAGAGGTGGACCTCCTGCCGTCGCGCGACGTCGAGGTGCTCGCCGCTTACGCCAACGGCGTGAACGCCGCGATCGACGCCGCGCCCGCCAAGCCGCTCGAGCACCAGCTGCTCGGCATCGCCCCGGAGCCCTGGACCATCGAGGACAGTCTCGTGGTCCGCAAGATCATCGCCCTCGGCTTTTCGACCAACATGGAGACCGAGCTGTTCCGCGCCGAGCTCGTGGCCAAGATCGGCGCAGAGAAGGCCGCGCGGCTCGAGCCGCAGTACCCGCACGGCAGCCCGCTCGTGATGGACCCCGGGGTGTCCTGGTCGGGCGACGCGCTCGACCTCGTCGAGCAGATCGCCGAGGTGCGCGAGGCGATCGGCTGGTCGCTCGAGCCGGCGGGCTCGAACAACTGGGCGGTGTCAGGCGAGCGCTCGGTCACCGGCATGCCCCTCCTCGCCGGCGACCCCCACATCACCACGAGCATGCCCGACAGCTGGTACACGATCGAGGGCAGGACGCCCGAGCTCGAGCTGCGCGGCGCCTCGATGCCCGGCTTCCCCGGCCTCGTGATCGGCCACACGCGGCACGTCGCCTGGAGCTTCACGAACGTGATGGCGGACGTGCAGGACCTGTTCGTCGAGCGCGTCCGCGACACCGACCACGGGCCCGAGTACGAGTTCGAGGGCGCGTGGCGCCCCGTGACCGTCCACCACGAAGAGATCAAGGTCCGCGGCGCGCGGGCCGAGCAGCTCGAGGTGCGCGAGACCCACCACGGGCCGATCGTCAACTCCGCGCTCGGCGCCCAGGCGGGCGAGCCGCTCGCGCTCTCCTGGACCGCGATCAAGGAGCCGGTGGTGAGCAGCACGGGCGTCGACGCGGGCGCCTTCCGCACCGGCCACGACCTCGTCGAGGCCTTCCGCGGCTACACGGTGCCGAGCATGAACATGGTCTGGGCCGACAGCTCCGGCAACATCGGCTACAAGCTCGTCGGCAAGATCCCGATCCGTCGCGGCGGCTGCCCCGACCTGCCCAAGCCCGGCTGGACCGGCGAATACGAGTGGGACGGCTACATCCCCTACGACGAGCTGCCCGAGATGGTGAACCCGCCGGGCGGGGTGCTCGTCACCGCCAACAACCGCATCGCGCCGGACGACTACCCGCACCACATCACGAGCGAGTACCTCGACGGCCACCGCGCCGCGCGCATCGAGCAGCTGCTCGCCGAGCGCGACAAGCACTCGCTCGACGACTTCGCCCGCATCCAGCTCGACCTCTACTCGATCCCCGGCGAGCAGACCGCGCACCGGCTCGCCCGCCTGCGACCGTCAGGGCAGCGCGAGGTCCGTGCGATCGAGCGGCTTAAGAGCTGGGACCACACGCTCGACCCCGACACGGTGGCCGGCACGATCTACGCGGCCTTCACCGCACACTTCGCGCGCAAGGTCTCCGAGGCCGTGATCGGCGACCCGGACTACGCCGAGCGCTGGCGCTCGCGCTCGCAGCTCGGCTTCACCCCGATGGTGTCCTCGCCGTGGCGCTTCCAGGCGCGCCTGATCGAGCTCTGGGACGAGGCCGACGCCGAGCTGATCGGCGGCCGCTCCTGGGACGAGCTCGCGCTGGAGGCGCTGGCCGCCGCGCTCGACGAGCTGGAGGACCGCTACGGCCCCGATCCCTCCGGCTGGACCTGGGGCCGTGTACACGGACTGCACTTCCCGCATCCTCTGAGCGAGGGCAAGTCCCGCGTTTCCAGGATGTTCGATCGCCTGCTCTCGCGGCGCCTCCCCGTCGGCGGCGGTCAGGAGACGGTCTGCCAGGTCGGCTTCGTACCTCACGCCGGCGACTACACCGGCCGCTGGGCGCCCTCCTATCGGCTGCTCGCCGACCTCGGCAGCCCCGAGCGCAGCCGCTGGCAGCACATGACCGGCCAGTCTGGCCAGCCCTCGAGCCCGCACTACGACGACCTGCTCGAGGACTGGCACGCGGGTATCAACTACGAGTTCGGCCGGCCGGCGGCCGAGACGCTCCGACTCGATCCCGCATAGGTTTTCTGTCTCGATGCCCTCGCGCAGGGACCAGATAACGATGAGCGACGAGGAGCTGCGCGCCTTTGTCGCCGAGCAGAAGATCGTGAGCGTGGCGACGCTCGGCCCGCACGGCCGCCCGCACCTCGTGCCCCTTTGGTACGTCGCCGACGGCCTCGTCCTGCGCAGCTGGACCTACGCCAAGTCGCAGAAGACGAAGAACCTCGAGCGCGACCCGCGCGCCACCCTCCAGATCGAGGACGGCGTCCTCTACCAAGAGCTGCGCGGCGCGATGCTGGAGTGCGAGGTGGCGCTGGAGCGGGAGCCGTCGGCGGTGGAGAAATTCGGCCTGGCCCTGTTCGAGCGCTATGCGGAGATCAACCCCGACGTCGAGGCCATGGTCCACTCCCAGGCGCAGAAGCGCGTCGGGCTCACGTTCACGCCCACGCGCATCGTCTCCTGGGACCACACGAAGCTCGGCGGCACCTACTGATGGAGAAGCTCAAGGGACTGATCCTGTCCGGCGGGACCGGCACCCGGCTCCGTCCCATCACCTATACGAGCGCAAAACAGCTCGTGCCGGTGGCCAACAAGCCGGTCCTGTTCTACGGCATCGAGGCGCTGGCCGCCGCCGGCATCGTCGACATCGGCATCATCATCTCGCCCGAGACGGGTGGCGAGATCCGCGACGCGGCCGGCAGCGGCGAACGCTTCGGCGTCTCGATCTCCTACATCGAGCAGGAGGCCCCGCTCGGCCTCGCCCACGCCGTGCTCACCGGCGAGCCCTTCCTCGGCGACTCGCCGTTTGTGATGTACCTCGGCGACAACCTCCTGCGCGACGGCGTGACGGACCTCGTGAGCACCTTCCGCAGCGAGGAACCGGACGCGTTGATCCTCCTCACCCACGTCAGCGACCCGCAGAACTACGGCGTGGCCGAGCTCGACGGATCCGAGCGCGTCGCCCGCCTCGTGGAGAAGCCCAAGACTCCCAACACCGACCTCGCGCTCGTTGGCGTGTACATGTTCACGCGCTCGATCTTCGACGCCGCGCGGGCAATCGAGCCGTCCGGTCGCGGCGAGCTCGAGATCACCGACGCCATCCAGCACCTCGTCGACGGCGGGCGGCGCGTGGACCCGCACATCGTCGACGGCTGGTGGAAGGACACCGGCCAGGTGCAGGACATGCTCGAGGCCAACCACCTCATCCTCGACGAGCTCGAGGAGCGGATCGAGGGCGAGCTCGTGGACTCGCGGGTCGAGGGTCGCGTCGTGGTGGAGCCCGGCGCCAGGCTCGAGCGAGCAACGGTACGCGGGCCGGCGATCATCGGCGCCGGCGCCCTCCTGCGCGACGCCTACATCGGTCCCTACACGTCGATCGGCCCCGACGTGCGGATCGAGAGCAGCGAGGTCGAGTACTCGATCGTCCTCGAAGGCTCGTCGATCCAGAACCTCGAGGGCCGCATCGAGGCGAGCCTGGTGGGCAAGAACGTGGCGATCAGCCGTAGCCCCGCGCTCCCGCGCGCCTACCGCTTCGTGGTGGGCGACAACGCCGTGATCGAGATCCTCTAGCCGGATGCGTCCCGACCGTCGCGCCGTCGCCGACGAGCTGTACACGGCGAGCCACGCCCACGACGCCGAGCAGGACGACCGCCTCCTGCGCTTCCGCAACGTCGAGCCGCCCACAGCAGAGCTGGTCGCGCTGCTCGCCCGCGCCACACGAGCGCAGCGGCTGCTCGAGGTCGGCACCTCCAACGGCTACTCCACCATCTGGCTCGCCGACGCCGCCGAGGCAAATGAGGGGCAGCTTGTAAGCCTCGAGATCGATCCGGCTCGGACCGAGCTGGCACGTCGAAGCCTCGACCGCGCGGAGCTGGATGGGCGCGTCGAGCTGCGCGTCGACGACGCCGCCAACGCCCTGCCCGCGTTCGCCGACAACGCCTTCGACCTGATCTTCCTCGACTCGGAGCGACCCGCCTACGTCGGCTACTGGGCCGACCTGCTGCGCATCCTCGCCCCGCGGGGACTGCTGATCGTTGACAACGCCGTGTCGCACGCGCACGAGCTCACGGAGTTCAGCACGCTCATCGAGAACGACGAGCGGGTGCTCAGCTCACTCGTCCCGGTGGGCGCCGGTGCGCTCCTGATCGTCCGGCTTCCCCAGCCCGACCAGCCGCCCTATCGCCTCGTGGGCCGCCAGGCCCATCTCCCTCATCACCTGGATGAGGGTCAGCTCCGCCTCGCTGACATCGAGCTGGGCCGCGTCAGGCCCCAGTAGGGCGCCGGGCTCGACGCCGAGCTGCGCGGCCACCTCGACGTAGGTCACGAGCGGGCCGCTCGACCAACCGCGCTCGAGCCGCGAGAAGAAGCCAGGCGTGTAATGGCCGCCGTCCGGCTTGTCCACGGCCTGGCAGAGGTCGAGCAGCGTCCAGCCGCGGTCGCGCCGCAGCCTGCGGATCCGATCCCCGACGATCACTCCCCACTCGCAGTGGTAAGGGTCGTCCCACCTGGGACCGTGCGGATAGCCGCTTCGCAGCGGGTCGAATCTGTAGCGGCGCTTGCCCACGAAGCCACGCTAACCCGAGTCGTAGGGGTCCACGCGCTGCCTAGCCGATTCGTCACAAAACTTTGGCCGGGAGCAAACATTTCGCTCGCTCGACAAACTCGTTGACAACGAATTTGAGGGTGGGACAACTTTTTTGACCCGGGGTCAAATTTGTTGACGAATCGGCTAGGCACCGTGCGGAGACACACGGACGCCGGCCGTCGCTTGAGCCGCTCCGGCCTGATATCCCTAACGGCGTGAAGATCCTCGTGACAGGCGCCGCCGGCATGCTCGGCAACGACGTCATTCGTGCCGCGGAGTTCGTGAACCACGAGGTGCTGGGCCTCGCGCGCCCGGAGCTCGACGTCAGCGATCGGCACGCGCTCGAGCGCACGTTCCTGCAGGAGCGGCCGGATGCGGTGGTCAACTGCGCGGCGTACACGGACGTGGACGGCGCGGAGGACGATCTCGATGGCGCGATGGACGTCAACGCGGAGGGCGCGGCCAACGTGGCGGCGGCGGCGGCCGAGATCGCCGCGCGCGTCCTCTATCCCTCGTCCGACTACGTCTTCGACGGCTCGAAGGACGGTCCCTACGTCGAGTCGGACGAGCCGCGGCCGCAGTCGGTCTACGCGCAGTCGAAGCTCGCGGGCGAGCACGAGACGGCGGGCGGCAACCCGCGCCACTACATCGTCCGCTCGGCGTGGCTGTTCGGCACGTCGGGGCGGAACTTCGTGGAGACGATGCTGTCGCTCGCGCGTGACCACGGCGAGGTGCTGGTGGTGCGCGACCAGGTCGGCTGTCCCACCTACACCGCGCACCTTGCCGACGCGATGGTCCGGCTGCTCGACACCGACGCCTACGGCGTCCACCACCTGGCGAGCCAGGGCGAGTGCTCGTGGTTCGAGTTCGCGCAGGAGATCTTCAACCAGGCGCAGGTGGAGTGCCGGGTGATGTCCTGCACGGCCGACGAGTTCGGCCGCCCCGCGCCGCGACCCGCATACTCGGTGCTCGGCACCGAGCGCGAGGAGGCGCTCTACCTGCCCCATTGGAAGGAAGGGCTTGCGAGCTATCTCGCGGAGCGCTCGGTGACCGCGTGAGGCTGCTGGTCACCGGCGGCGCCGGTTTCATCGGATCGACGTACGTGCGGGTCGCGCTCGAGGCGCGCCCCGGCGACGAGCTTGTGGTGCTCGACAAGCTCACCTACGCGGGCCGGCGCGAGAACCTGGCGGACCTCGAGGACAGGATCACGTTCGTCGAGGGCGCGATCGAGGATCCGGACGCGGTGCGCGGCGCGATGGAGGGCTGCGAGGCGGTCGTGAACTTCGCCGCCGAGACCCACGTGGACCGCTCGATCGCCGACCAGGACGCCTTTGCGCGCACCCACGTGATCGGCACCTCGGTGCTGCTCGACGCCGCGCGCGAGCTCGGCCTCGGCCGCTACGTGCAGGTGTCGACGGACGAGGTGTACGGCTCGATCGAGGAGGGCTCATTCACCGAGACGTCACCGCTCAACCCGTCGTCGCCCTACAGCGCCACCAAGGCCGCCGGCGATCTGCTGGTGTCGGCGCACGTGCACACCTACGGGATCGAGGCGCTGATCTGCCGTGGCTCGAACAACTACGGCCCGCGCCAGTACCCGGAGAAGCTGATCCCGCTCTGCGTGCTCAATGCCCTGGCCGCCGACCCGCTGCCGGTCTACGGCGACGGCCGCCAGGTGCGCAACTGGCTCTTCGTCGAGGACTTCGCCCGAGCGATCGACACGGTGCTGGAGAGAGGAACGCCCGGCGAGGCCTACAACGTGGGCGGCCCGGACGAGGAGGAGAACCTGCACGTGGTCCACGAGATCCTCGAGCACACGGGCCGCGACCAGTCGCTGATCGAGCACGTGACCGACCGCCCCGGTCACGACCGCCGCTACTCGCTCTCGTCCGACAAGGTGCGCGCGCTGGGCTGGGAGCCGCTCACCAGATTCGAGGACGGGCTGCCGCGGACAGTGGACTGGTACCGCGACAACGAGTGGTGGTGGGCGCCCATCCGCAGCGGCGAATACAGGGAGTACTACGAGCGCCACTACGGCCGGTCGCTACGTTAAGCAGGTGACGCCCGCGCTCCAGACGGAGGCGCTGACCAAGCATTACGACGACGGCACGGTCGCGCTCCAGGACTTAGACCTCAGCGTTCCCGACGGCGCCTTCTTCGGCCTCCTCGGGCCGAACGGCGCCGGCAAGACCACGCTGATCAGCGCCGTCTGCAATCTGATCAGAGTCACCTCGGGCACCGTGCGCGTGTTCGGCCAGCCGGCCGACTCGCTGCTCGCGCGCAGCTGGGTCGGCCTCGCCGAGCAGGACATCAACCTCGACCGCTACCTCACCGTCGAGGAGACGCTCGTCTACCACGGCGGCTACTTCGGGATGGCCAGCGACCAGGCCCAGGCGCGCGCCCAGGAGATGATCGACGCCTTCGACCTGCGGGCGAAGTCGAACACGCGCACGCCCAAGCTGAGCGGCGGCATGCGGCGCCGGCTGCTGCTGGCCCGGGCGCTGATGCACCGGCCGCGGCTCGTGATCCTCGACGAGCCCACCGCGGGCGTGGACTTCGAGCTGCGCCACGAGCTCTGGCGCTACATTCGCCAGCTCCACAGCGAGGGCACGACGATTCTGCTCACCACGCACTACCTCGAGGAGGCCGAGGAGCTCTGCGAGGAGATCGCGCTGATCAAGGGCGGCCGGCTGCTGGCCCGCGACTCTGCCGACGGACTGCGCGAGCACTACGGCGCCGACAGCCTCGCCGACGTCTACGTGAAGGCGATGGCGGCCACATGACCGGGATGCTGTGGCTCTGCCGGCGCGAGGTGCTGCGCGTCTACAAGGTGTGGACGCAGACGGTGTTCGCCCCGGTGATCTCGTCGCTGCTCTTCATCGTGGTCTTCGGGCTCTCGCTCGGCGGCCGCATCAAAATGGTCGAGGGCTTCCACTACCGCGAGTTCATCGTCCCCGGACTGATCGCGATGGCGATGATGCAGGCCGCCTACAGCAACAACTCGGCGTCGATCTTCCAGGCGCGCTCCGATCGCTACATCAATGACCTGCTGTCGGCGCCCATGCGGCCGTGGCAGATGAACTTCGGCGTGAACATGGGCGGCTGGGCGCGCTCGATCGCAATCGGCGTGCTGCTGCTGGCCGCCTCGATCCCGATCACCGGCGTGCCGGTGCACCACGTCGCCTTCCTAATCGCGGCGGTGCTGCTCGGGATGGTCCTGTTCGGGGCGCTGGGCGTCGTCGTCGGCATCTACGCCGAGACGTTCGACCACCACACCTTCGTCAACAACATCGTGATCCTGCCACTGGCGTTCGTCGGGGGTGTCTTCTACTCGGTCAGCCGCCTCGGCTCGCCCTGGCACGAGCTGTCGCACGTCAACCCGGTCTTCTATCTGGTCAACGCGATGCGCTACGGCTTCCTCGGCATCAGCGACGCCAACCAGTGGCTCTGTCTCGGGGTGACGGCCGGGCTGGCCATCCCGGTCTACCTCTGGTCGCAGTACCTCTTCTCGAGCGGCCGCAAGCTCAAGGCCTGAGTGAGCTAAGCGAGCGCCGGCGCCTCAGACGCGTCTGGAGCGGTGGCCTCCAGCTCGAGGCCGGCCTCGCGGGCCCACGCGATCGCCTGGCTGTAGATCTCCTGCGCCGACGCCCCGGCCGGGACGAGCGCCCGCAGGTCGTCAAAACGCGCGCGCTCGTACTCGAGCACGGCGTTCAACACAACGCCCTTGGGTCCCGTGTGGTGCTGCAAGGCGTGCTTGATGTCGTCCGAGAGCGGCAGTGACGAGAGCACCACGTCCATTGGCGAGTCGAGCAGCGCGTCGACGACGGAGAACATGCCGGCGGTGAAGAACTCCTCCCGCTCGCGAGCGGGACGGGTGCCGGCGGCGAGCTCGCACATCTTCGCCCGCACGAGCGCGGTCACGACGAGCTCGTTGGGCTTGTCGTCGATGTCGGCCATGGCCAGCAGCGTGGCCCACTTCTTGACCGAGGAGATGCCGAGCAGCACGAGCGCCTGGCGGATCGAGCCAACCTGGTGCGGCAGCGAGAAGAAGGCCGAGTTGATGTAGCGGAGGAAGCGGTAGCTCAGTCCGACGTCGCGGCCGATCAGTTTGTCGAGCTCGTCGAAGTCGGCGTCGGGGTTGTTGAGCTCGGCCATCAGGGCGAGCTTCGCGAGACGGTTGGTGGGGACCGTGCCCTTCTTGACCTGCTGGGGCTTGCAGAGGAAGGCGCCCTGGTAGTAGTCGAGACCGAGGCTCTTCGAGAACTCGAGCTCCTCGTAGGTCTCGACACAGCTGCCGACGAGCCGCTTGCCACGATCCTGGATCAGGCCCATCTGCTGCCACAGGCCCTGCTGCCCGAGCGCGTGGACGTCGAACTTGATCATGTGGACCTGGTCGACCAGGCCGTCGAGGTCGGCGTGGTACTCGAAGTCGCTCAGCGCCAGCGCATAGCCCCGGTCCCTCAGCGCCGTGAGCGTCTCGATCGGTGCAGAGCGGACCTCGAGGATCAGGCGCTCGGCGGGGAGCTGCAGCGACAACGCGTCGTCGAGGAAGGCATCCGAGACCTTGACGCAGGCGCGCCGGGAGCCGACCAGGTCCTGCACACCCATGCTGGCGAACGCCCCGACGAGATCGGCGGCGTCCGCGCCTCGCTCGTCGTGGAACAGCAACTGGTACGCAAAGACGTTCAGGTCCTTGTCGAAGAGGGGCTGCCGAGCGACGGATATGTCCGACATGTCCCGGTGATCGCTCGCGGCAGCCGTATCTTGAGGGATATCGACCTGATGGAACTCGAATTGAGCATCACCACCTGCCGCAAGTGCCCGCGGCTCGTGGAGTGGCGTGAGCTCGTGGCCCGCGAAAAGCGCGCTGCGTTCAGGGATTGGGACTACTGGGGCCGCCCCGTTCCGGGCTTCGGAGATCCCGTTGCAACGGTCTATGTTCTGGGCCTCGCGCCGGCCGCCCACGGCGGCAACCGGACCGGCCGCGTGTTCACCGGGGATCGTTCCGGCGACTGGCTGTTCGGCGCCCTGCACCGGACCGGATTCGCCAACCAGCCGACCTCGGTGTCGAGCGACGACGGGCTCGAGCTCACCGGCGCCTTCGTGGCCGCCGCCGTGCGCTGCGCCCCACCGGCGAACAAGCCGCTGCCGGAGGAGCGCGACAACTGTCTGCCCTACGCGGCCAAGGAGCTGGAGCTGCTGACCGGCCTACGCGCGATCGTCTGCCTCGGCTCGTTCGCCTGGGACGCCGCGCTGCGACTGGTGGGCGGCATCCGCCCCAAGCCAAAGTTCGGCCACGGAGCGGAAGCCACCGCCGAGAACGGTCTGACCCTGATCGGCTGCTACCACCCCAGCCAGCAGAACACCTTCACGGGCAAACTGACCGAGCCCATGCTTGACGCGGTGTTCGCGCGGGCGCGCGAGCTGGCCGGGTCATAGCGGGGGCCCGGCCGCTATCCGGGGCGAGGAAGCGGCCGGGCCGGAGGAGGGACCCGCTACTCGTACGCGAGTGCCTCGAGCACGTTCAGCTTCGAGGCGCGTCGCGCCGGTGTGATCGCTGCGAGCACACCGGCGAGGCCGGCGAGGATCAACAGGATCACCAATGTCCCGACCGGGAACGAGAGCTGGAAGCCCTCGCCAGCCAGTGGCCGGGAGATGATCACGGCGAAGAACACGCCGAGCACGGTGCCGAGGATGGCCCCGATCAGCGCGGTGATCACCGCCTCGTAGCGCACGATCCGCCTGACCTGCCTGCGCGACATGCCGACGGCACGCAGCAGGCCGAGCTCGCGGGTGCGCTCGTAGATGGCGAGCACGAGCGTGTTCACGATCCCGAACAGGGACACGATGACCGCCAGCGAGAGCAGCACGTAGAAGAAGGCCGTGATCTGGCCGATCCACTCCGTCTGCGTCTTCTTGAAGCCGGCCTTGGTGTCAGCCTCGGCGTTCGGGAACTGCGCGGCCAGGATGTTCGAGGCCTGAGCCTTCACCCGGTCCGCGTTCGCCCCGGGCTTGAGCCCGAACATCACGAACTGGTCCTGGGTGATCTTGAAGTCCCGCGCCAGCGTGGCGTTCGAGACCGCGAGGTCGCCGAGGAAGTGAACGTTGTTCTTGTACGTCCCGATGATCGTGTAGGTCGCGCGGGTGCCGGACTGCGTCGTGATGTTGATGTGCTGTCCGACCTGCTTGTCCTTCGACTTCGCCCACGAGTCGCTGACGATCACGTTGTTGCCGGCCAGCTGCCGCAGGGTGGCGTTTGAGCCCTTCTTCCAGTCGAGCTGGTAGACGCTCGTGAGCGTCGAGGGATCGACGCCGCTCACGTCGGGAGTGCCGCTGACGCCGGCCACCTTGGCCTGCGAGAGCCGGATCTCCGACGAGGCGCCCACGCCGGGCACCTGCGCGACGGCCTTGCCGGCGGTCGCCGGGATCGACGTCCAGCCGTCCTTGTTCTCCACGATCAGCCCGGCGCGAACGCTGTCGTCGATAGCGCTGTTGACGGACTTCTTGATGCCGGCGGCGAAGATCGTCACGCCCGAGACGAGGGCGAGACCGACCATCAGCGCCGCGGCCGTGGAAGCGGTGCGGCCGGCGTTGCGAGTGGCGTTCTCACGCGCGAGCTGGCCGGTGACGCCGCGCAGGCGCTCCATCGGCTTGCCGATGAGTGAGGCGATCGGGCGCACGAGGCGGCTCGAGAACATGGCCGTGCCGATGAACACGAGCACCGTGCCGAACAGGAGCGGCAGCCAAACGGCGCTGCCGGAGCTGTTCGTGAGCAGGCCGAGGCACATGAGCGCCACGCCCAGCCCGAGCGTTGCGAGGCCGACCGGCGTCTTGATCTTCGAGAAGCGCGTCTTCGGGAGCACCGCGCCCTCGCGCACGCCCTCGATCGGCTGGATCCGCGTGGCCCGGATCGCCGGCGAGAGGCTGGCGACCAGGGTCACGAGCGTGCCGACGATGAGCGACACGATGATCGTGCGGGTCTCGAGAATCGTCGCGCCACCCGGCAGGTCGGCGCCGATGGCCTTGAAGAGGGCCTTCAGGCCCTTGGCCAGGCCGACGCCGATGCCGAGCCCGATCAGCGAGGCGACGAAGCCCATCACCAGGGCCTCACCGAGCACCGAGCCGAGCACCTGGCGGCGCGAGGCGCCGACGGTGCGCAGCATCGAGAGCTCGCGCGTGCGCTGGGCGATCGTGATCGAGAAGCTGTTGAAGATCATGAACGCGCCGACGAACAGCGCCACGCCCGCGAACACGAGCAGGATCGTCTTGAGGAAGCTGAGCCCGGACTTGGTGTCCGAGGCGTCCTTCTGGGCCTGCTCGGCACCGGTGCGGACCGTCACCGTCCCGGGCAGGGCCTGCTGAACACTGGTGACGAGCGCCTCGGGCTTCACGCCCTTGGCGGCCTGGATGTCGATGCCGTCGAACTTGCCGACCTTGTTCGTGATCTTCTGCGCCTCTTGGAGCGGCATGACCGCGATGGCCGCGCCGGCCAGCCCGCTGAGGTTGCCGAACTTGGCGATCCCGACGAGCTTGAACGGCTGAGCCGGCCCCTGACCACCGACGCGCACGGTGTCGCCGACCTGCCAGTGCTGCTTGTCGGCCGTGTACTTGTCGATCGAGATCTCGTTGTTCGCGGTCGGCGCGTGGCCGGACACGTAGTTGAAGGGGTTGAACGGCGCCGGCGCGTCGCTCGAGATGAAGTTCGGCGCGCCGTTGGCGCCGCCGATCTTCTTGCCCTTGCTGTCGAGGATGACGCCGTTGTCGAAGATGCCGCCGGAGGCCTTCTGGACGCCCTGCACCTGCTGCACCTGCGACAGGTAGGACGCCGGGAACGCCGGCGGGTTGGCGTTGTTGTCGGAGTTGAAGATCTTCTTCGGCGAGACGCTCACGTCGACACCCTGCCTCACCTGCGCGAAGATCTGATCGAACTGGCGATTGATCGTGTCGGTGAGGATGTAGGTGCCCGCGATCAAGGCCACGCCCAGCACGACCGCGAGGGCCGTGAGCACGGTGCGGAGCTTCCGCCCCGCCATTCCCTTGAGCGAGACTGCGAGCATCAGGCGACCGCCTTCATGAGCTCGACGACCTCGTCGGCCTCGCCGGCGGGGGTCTCGCGGACGACCGTGCCGTCCACCAGGACCACGATGTGGTCGGCGACCGCGGCGGCGTGCGGATCGTGCGTCACCATGATCACGGTCTGGCCGTACTCGTCAGCAGCGCGGCGCAGCATCTGCAGCACCTCGTCGCCGGCCTTCGAGTCCAGGTTGCCGGTCGGCTCGTCGGCGAACACCACAGCCGGCTTGGTGAGCAGGGCGCGCGCGACGGCCACGCGCTGCTGCTGACCGCCGGAGAGCTGCGACGGGCGGTGGCTGCGGCGGTCGCTGAGGCCAACGGCCTCGATCAGCTCGTCGAGCCAGGCCTTGTCCGGCTTCTTGCCCGCGATCTTCAGCGGCAGCGTGATGTTCTCCTCGGCCGTGAGGACCGGGAGCAGGTTGAAGAACTGGAAGATGAAGCCGAACTTGTCGCGCCGAAGCTGGGTGAGCTTCTTGTCGTCAAGCGAGCCGAGCTCGACGTCTTCGACGACCACCGAGCCCGAGGTCGGGCGGTCGAGGCCGGCCAGGATGTGCATCAGGGTTGACTTGCCGGACCCGGACGGGCCCATGATGGCGGTGAAGCGGCCCTTCGGGAAGCCGACGGTTACGCCGTCGAGCGCGTCGACGGCGGCGTCGCCCTCTCCGTAGCGCCTGTGGAGATCCACGGCGGAGACGATCAGGGGAGCATTCAAGACGCGGGTCCTTTCAAGAACGAGTAGCGGAAGTACCGACGAGAATGGTCCTCCGCTGGCCGTTTCTGTCCTATGCGGAAACCTGGCGTCTTACAGTGGGGCTATCCGCACCCCCAGCTGAGTTACGGCTTACGCGCGCAGGAAGCGCAGGACCGCCAGGACGCGGCGGTGGTCCTCGGCGGTGGGCGGCAGCTTGAGCTTGCCGAAGATGCTCGTCACGTGCTTCTCGACGGCGCGCTCGGTGACCACCATGGCGTCCGCGATGGCGTGATTCGAGCGTCCCTCTGCCATCAGCTCGAGCACCTCGCGCTCGCGCGGGCTGAGCTCCTCGAGCGGATCCTCGCGGCGGCGCCGGCCGAGCAGCTGCGCCACCACCTCGGGGTCGAGCGCGGAGCCGCCCTCGCCCACCCGGCGCACGCTCTCGGTGAAGCGCTCGACATCCGCCACGCGGTCCTTAAGGAGGTAGCCGACGCCCTCGGCGTTCTCCGACAGGAGCTCGAGCGCGTAGCCCTCCTCGATGTACTGGGAGAGCACGAGCACGCCGGTGCCCGGGTACTCGGCGCGGATCTTCTGCGCAGCGCGCAGGCCGTCATCGGTGTTGGTGGGCGGCATGCGGACGTCCACGATCGCGACGTCGGGCTTGTGGGCCGCAACCTTGCGCACCAAATCCTCCGCGTCACCCGCCTGGCCGACGACCTCAAAACCACTGTCGCCCAGGATGCGCACGATGCCCTCTCTGAGGAGGACCGAATCGTCGGCCACTACTACACGCACGGTATCTCCGCGTAGACGATAGTTCCCTCGCCGGGCGCACTCACGAGCTCGAGGCTGCCGTCGAGCGCCCCGACCCGGTCGACGAGCCCCCGGAGGCCATTGCCGCGCGTCGGGTCGGCCCCGCCGACGCCGTCGTCGCGCACCTCCACCAGCGCGTGGCCGTTGCGGCGCGCGACCGTCACGGTTGCGTGCGTCGCCTCCGAGTAGCGCGCGATGTTGGCGAGCGCCTCGGAGATCACGAGGTAGGCGGCCGACTCCACCGGCGCGGGCAGGCGCTCGCCGGGCAGCTCGGCGATCTCCACCGGAATCGGGAAGCGCCCGCACAGCGACTCGAGCGCCGGCTCGAGGCCGCGGTCCGAGAGCACGGCGGGATGGATGCCGCGCGCCAGCTCGCGCAGCTCGTCGATGGTGGTGGTGAGCTCCTTCTCGCACGCCTCGATCAACTCGGACGCGGTGTCCGGATTCCCGGGTAGCCGGCTGCGCGCGGTGCGCAGGCCGAGCGCGAGGGCCACGAGCCGCTGCTGGGGACCGTCGTGCAGGCTGCGCTCGAGCCGTCGGCGCGCCGCCTCCTCGGCGGTGATCAGGCGCACACGCGAGGCGCGCACCTCCTCGATGCGGGCGCGCAGCTCGGCGTCGAGGCGCTCGTTCTCGAGCGCGAGCGCCGCCGCCGCGCCCACCGATTGGATCAGCTCCGGCTGGTCGAGCAGCGTCGCGTCGTGCACGATCACCGCCACGGGGCGGCTGTCGTGCTCGATCTCCGCCACCGCGCGGCGGCCGTCGGGCTTCGGCAGTTCGAAGGGGCGGCCGTCGGCGTCGACGTAGGCGTTGTTGGCGGGCAGCCAGTAGCCGAGCTGGATCGACGGGTCGCGCAGCGCGCGCGCCAGCGCGTCGCGCAGCTCGCCGCGGGCGGGCTCGTTCTGGAGCATCGCCATCAGGTCGCCGACGGCGCCCACGCCGGACACCCGCGTGCGCAGCAGAACGGTGAGGAAGGCGACCGGGATCGCCGCGAAGAAGAAGGTCTCGCCGGCCCAGGCGGCCGTCCCGATCCAGTCCGGCAGCGACAGTACCGCCGCCAGCAGCACGACCGCGAGCAGCGCGAACATGCCGATCGCCGGCCAGACCAGCGGCGCCAGCAGGCGCCGGCGCGGCGGGCTCGCCACGCGCCAGCGGCGCACGAGCGCCCGGACCGTGAGCGCCAGCAGCACCACGCCGGCGAGCTCGACGAGTGCGCCCGGCCACTCGGCCGACAGCTTGACGACGTGCACCTGGAGCGGGTTGCCATGCGAGTGCACGCGGTAGGTGGTGCCGATGTGCGCCATCAGCAGGCCCGGGAGCTGGCCGAGTGTGGCGGTGAGATAGAGGCCGAGGACGAGCACGCGCAGGCTGTGCGAGGGCAGGCGGCCGGAGGGATAGGCGAGCACCAGGTGCGCCACGGCCACGATGTAGAGGGGCGCGAGCACGTAGCCGACGAAGACGGCAGCGGGCGCGCTCCAGAGCTCGGCGAGCGGGTCCAGCAGCCAGGCGAAGCCCGCCATGGCCATCAGCGCGCCCGTGCGGTTGTCCGGGCGCCGCGACCAAGCGAGGAGGCCGGTGCCGATCCAGAGCACGCCGATCAGCGGCACGCTGAGCTGCTCGAACGTGGAGAGCGCGGGATCGGCGCTCGTCGCGAGGATCGCCGCGGCGGCGCCCGCCGCTACCAGGCCGAGAACCGCGAGCGCCAGCAGCGCGGGGCGTAGGCCCGTTGTCACTGCAACAGATCCTCCAGCGCGGCCCCCGACAGCTCGCTCTTGGGGACGAAGCCGAGCGCTCCGCTCTTCTGGACGAGGGGGCCGAAGTCGGTGGAATCGCGGCTCGAGGTGAGGATCACCGACGGCGGCGCCGGGTCCGCGGTGATGCGCGTGGCCACCTCAAAACCGTCGATATCCGGCAGATTCACGTCGAGCAGGACGAGGTCCGGGCGCAGTTCGAGCGCCACGTCGACGCCCTCCTCGCCGGTGGCTGCCTCCCCCACCACCTCGAAGCCGTCCGACTCGAGCAGCATCCGCGCGCTCGATCTGAAACTTGGGTGGTCATCAACGATCACAACGGTCCTCGCCATCGCCCCCGTGATTCTCGCCAGTGATGTTGATCACGCCCATACGGCTAACCGCACCCTCCCCATCCCACGTACGGAGGACCTGTGCCCACCCGATACGCTGGTTTGTTACGTGCAAATGGACCCGCTCGCAACATTCACCCCCCCGGTACGTGACTGGTTCACACGTGCCTTCGAGGGACCGACACCCGCTCAGGAACAGGCCTGGCCCGCGATTGCCGCGGGTCAGAACGTGCTGCTCTCGGCTCCTACCGGCTCCGGCAAGACGCTCGCGGCATTCCTGTGGGGCCTCGACCGGCTGGTGGCCGAGCCGCGCGATGGCGAGGGCACCCGTTTGGTCTACGTGTCCCCTCTGAAGGCGCTCTCTTACGACATTGAGCGCAACCTGCGCGCGCCACTGAAGGGGATCGGTGGCGACATTTCGGTCGCCATCCGCACGGGCGACACGCCACAGCGCGAGCGCCAGGCGATGCTCCGCAAGCCGCCGGACGTGCTGATCACGACGCCCGAGTCGCTCTACCTGATCCTCACCTCGCGCGCCCGAGAGATGCTCGCCGGCGCCGAGTGGGTGATCGTCGACGAGATCCACGCCGTCGCTCAGACCAAGCGCGGCGCGCACCTGGCGCTGACCCTGGAGCGGCTCGACCATGCCGCAGGGCGGCCCCTGCAGCGCATCGGGCTGTCGGCCACTCAGCGGCCGCTCGAGGAGGTGGGCCGCTTCCTCGTCGGCTCGGGGCGCGACTGCAAGGTCGTCGACACCGGGCTGCGCAAGCCGCTCGACCTCAAGATCCGCGTGCCGGTGGAGGACATGCGCGAGCCGGACTCGGACGGGCTCGAGCTCGACCCCGTCGGCGCGGGCGACTCCGCCACGCGCCGCTCGATCTGGCCGGCTATCTACCCCGAGCTGCTCGAGCTGGTGCGCTCGCACCGCTCCACGATCGTGTTCGTGAACAACCGCCGCGGCGCGGAGCGGCTGGCCGCCCGGCTCAACGACATGGCGGAGGAGGAGATCGCGCGCGCCCACCACGGCTCGCTTGCGCGCGAGGAGCGGCTGATCGTGGAGGAGATGCTCAAGTCCGGCGAGCTGCCCTGCCTCGTGGCGACCTCTTCGCTCGAACTCGGCATCGACATGGGCGCCGTGGATCTGGTGCTGCAGGTCGAGTCGCCCAAGTCGGTCACGCGCGGGCTGCAGCGCATCGGCCGTGCCGGCCACGGCGTCGGCGACGTGTCGAAGGGCCGCATCTTCCCCAAGTTCCGGGCCGACCTGCTCGAGTGCGCGGTGGTCGCGCGGCGCATGCGCGAGGCACAGATCGAGGAGACGATCGTGCCGCGCAACCCGCTCGACGTGCTCGCGCAGCAGATCGTCGCGATGACCGCGACGGGCGACGAGTGGAGAGTGCCCGAGCTGCACGAGCTGGTGCGCCGCGCCTACCCGTACAGCGAGCTGTCGCGCGAGCTGCTCGACAACGTGCTCGACATGCTCGACGGGCGCTACCCCTCCGAGGAGTTCAGCGAGCTGCGGCCGCGGATCGTCTGGGACCGGGTGGAGGACACGGTGCGCGCGCGCAAGGGCGCGCTGCAGCTCGCGGTGACCAACGCCGGCACGATCCCCGACCGCGGCCTGTTTGGCGTGCACCTGCCCGACGGCCGCCGCGTGGGCGAGCTCGACGAGGAGATGGTCTACGAGGCGCGGCCGGGCCAGACGTTCCTGCTCGGCGCGTCGAGCTGGCGCATCGAGGAGATCACGCGCGACCGCGTGATCGTCACGCCGGCGCCGGGGGTGCCCGGGGCGGTGCCGTTCTGGAAGGGCGACGGCGTCGGCCGGCCCGCCGAGCTGGGCAAGGCGATCGGGGAGTTCTCGCGCTGGGCGGTGGACCGCGAGCCCGAGGAGCTGGCGGAGAGCTACGACCTCGACGAGCGCGCGGCGCGCAACCTCGTCTCGTTCCTGCGAGAGCAGCGCGAGATGACGCGCGTCGTGCCGTCGGACCGCACGATCGTGGTGGAGCGCTTCCGCGACGAGATCGGCGACTGGCGGCTGTGCGTGCTCTCGCCCTACGGCGGGCGGGTGCACGCGGCCTGGGCGCTGGCCCTGTCCTCACGCATCCGGAACGAGTTCGGCCTCGAGTCGGACGCGATCTGGTCGGACGACGGCATCATCGTGCACCTGCCCGACGCCGACGACCCGCCGCGCGCCGAGCTCGTGATGGTCGACCCGGACGAGCTCGAGGACCTGGTGGTGCGCGAGCTCGGCTCCTCGGCGCTGTTCGGCGCGCGCTTCCGCGAGAACGCCGCCCGCGCGCTGCTGATCCCGCGTGCCTACCCCGGCAAGCGCACGCCGCTCTGGCAGCAGCGGCTCAAGGCGCAGTCGCTGCTCGAGGTGGCCAAGCGCTACAGCCAGTTCCCGATCATCCTCGAGACCTACCGCGAGTGCCTGCGCGACGTGTTCGACGTCCCCGCCCTGAAGGAGCTGCTGCGCGGGCTGCACACGCGCGAGCTGTCGCTCGTCGAGGCGGAGACGTCGCACGCGTCTCCGTTCGCCTCCTCGCTCCTGTTCGACTACGTCGCCACCTACATGTACGAGGGCGACACGCCCAACGCCGAGCGCCGCGCGGCCGCGCTGTCGCTCGACCGCGACCTCTTGGCCGAGCTGCTCGGGCAGGAGGAGCTGCGAGAGCTGATCTCAGCGGAGGCGCTTGCCGAGGTGGAGGCCGACCTCCAGCGCGTCAGTGAGCGCACGCGGGCAGCCAATGCCGACGGCCTGCACGACGTGCTGCGCGCGCTCGGCGACCTGACCGTGGCCGAGGCACAGGCGCGCTCGCTCGACGCCGTGTCCGCCAAGCGCATGCTCGAGCGGCTGGTTGACGAGCGCCGCGCGGCGCGGATGCGGATCGGCGGCGAGGAGCGCTTCATCGCATCCGAGGACGCCGGCCTCTACCGCGACGCGCTCGGCGCGGTGCCGCCCGGCGGATTGCCGGGCACCTTCCTCGAGCCGGTCGACGAACCGCTGCGGCGCATTGTCCGGCGCTACGCGCGGACGCACGGGCCGTTCACCACAGGCGAGCTGTCGGCGCGCTACGGCGTGGACGCCGGGCCGGTGCTGCGCGAGCTCGAGCGCGAGGGCGGGCTGGTCCGCGGGGAGCTGCGCCCCGGCGGCTCCGAGCGCGAATGGTGCGACCCCGAGGTGCTGCGCCGGTTGCGGCGCGCGTCGCTGGCGTCGCTGCGCAAGGAAGTCGAGCCCGCAGACCAGCGGGCGCTGGCGCGGCTCCTGCCGGCCTGGCAGGGCGTGGACGCCTCGCCGCCGGGCGGCGCGGGCGTCGACCGCCTGCGCGAGCTCCTGGTGCCGCTCCAGGGCCTCGCCCTGACGCCTGAGGTGTGGGAGCAGGACGTCCTGCCGCGGCGCGTGGGCGCGTACTCGCAGGCGTGGATGGACGCGCTCTGCGCCGGCGGCGAGCTGGTGTGGGTCGGCGCGGGCGCGCTCGGGCGCGGCAGCGGCCGCGTGGCGCTCTACTTCCGCGAGGACGCGCGCTGGCTCGGCCCACCGCCGTCGAAGGCCGAGCCGCCCGCCGAGCCGCTGCACGTCGCGCTGCGCGAGCGGCTCGCGCGCGGGGCGTGCTTCTGGACCGACCTTTTGGTGGACCTGCCGGCCGCCGAGCCCGTGGAGCTGCAGGAGGCGCTCTGGGATCTCGTCTGGGCCGGCGAGGTCACCAACGACGCGTTCGCGCCGTTGCGCGCGCCGCGCCTGTCGCTGGCGAAGGCCGAGCGCGACCGTGGCCGGCGCTTCGCTCGCCGGCGCCGTCCGGCCGCGCCGCAAATCCAGGGCCGCTGGTCCCTCACCGCGCCGCTGTTCGCGGACGGGCCGTCCTACGGCCCGCGCACGCGTGCGCTCGCCGAGCTGCTGCTCGAGCGCTACGGCATTGTCACGCGCGAGACCGTGCTGGCCGAGGGCGTGCCCGGCGGCTTCGCGTCCCTGTACAGCGAGCTCGTGAACCTGGAGACGCTCGGCACCGCGCGCCGCGGCTACTTCGTCGAGGGGCTAGGCGGCGCGCAGTTCGCGCTGCCAGGCGCGGTCGAGCGGCTGCGCTCGCTGCGCGAGGACGACCCGCAGGGCCCGCTCGTGCTGGCCGCCACCGATCCCGCCAACGCGTACGGCGCCTCGCTCGCGTGGCCCAAGCGCGAAGACTCGCCGCGCCGTCCCGCACGCGCACCCGGCGCCTACGTCGTCTTCCTCGACTCCGAGCCGGTGCTGTACGTAGAGCGCGGCGGCAAGGGCCTGCTGCCCCTCCGCGCCGTCGAGGAGTCCTGGCTGCGCGAGGCGCTCGAGGCGCTGGCCGATCACGTCCGCCGCGGTCGCCTCAAGCGACTCGCGATCGAGCGCTTCGACGGCGAGCCGGTGGTGGGGTCCGAGCTCGAGCCGCTGCTGATCGACGTGGGCTTCCGCCAGGGCCCGCGCCGTCTCACACTGACCGCGTAGCGACGGATGCCGGAGGGCGACACGATCCATGGCGCTGCCCGACGCCTGGGCGAGGCGCTGGTGGGCCGCGAGATCGTCTCGATCGAGACGCCCAACCCGCGCCATCGGCACGACCGCTGGCCCGAGCGGCTGTCCGGCCACGCCGTGCGCGCCGTTGACGCGCACGGCAAGCATCTGTTCCTGCGCTTCGACAACGACCTCACGCTGCACTCGCACCTGCGCATGGGCGGCCGCTGGAGCGTCTACCGCCGCGGCGAGCGCTGGACGCGCTCCGCGCGGCGGGCCTGGCTCGTGATCCGCACGGCCGACCACGAGGTCGTTCAGTTCGACGGCCCGGTGCTCGAGCTCGTGACCGACTCACGCACCCGCTTCGACCAGCAGCTCGCCGGCCTCGGCCCCGACCTGCTGGCCGGCGACTTCGACGAGTCGCGCTTCCTCGCCCGCCTGCGCGAAGACGACCAGACGCGCCCGTTCGGCGATGCGCTGCTCGACCAGCGCAACGTGGCGGGGCTCGGAAACATCTGGCGCGCCGAAGCGTGCTTCCATGCGCGGGTGGACCCGCACCGCCCAACGGCCGACGTGTCCGACCACGAGGCGCTCGCCGCGATCCGCGCCGTCCAGCCGCTGATGGCGCGCTCAGTGGCGGGCGCCTGGCCGCAGCCCGCGGTCTACAAGCGCAGCGGGCGCCCGTGCCCGCGCTGCGGTTCGCTGGTCGCCTCAGGCGGACTCGGCGACGACAACCGCACCGCCTACTGGTGCCCGGGGTGCCAGACGTGAGCGCGGGCCGCGGGCAGATGCCGCCGCTCAAGCGCGTCGGGCACAAGGGCGCCGACAGCGTCGCGCCCGGCAATACGCTCGCGAGCTTCGACGCCGCGCGCGAGCACGGGGTGGACATGATCGAGTTCGACGTGCTGCGCCTGCGCGACGACCGGCTCGTGCTTGCCCACGACTACCACGACGGCGAGCGCCCGGACGCACTCACGCTCGAGGAAGGGCTGCACCACTTCGCGGGCGAGGCGTACGCCGACGTCGAGCTCAACGTCGACCTGAAGCTCCCGGGCTACGAGCGCGAGGTGCTCGACGGCCTACAGGCGCGCAGCCTCGGCGAGCGCGCGCTGATCTCGAGCAACTACATCGAGAGCATCGACCTGATCGGCAGGCTCGCTCCCGGCCAGCGGCGTGGACTGTCGGTGCCAAAGCTCGTCAGCGATCCGACGAAGAGCGCCTGGAAGAAGCCGCTCGCGCTGGTCGCCGCGGCCGTGGCGCGACGACTGCTGCCGATCCGTGCCGGGCGCATGCTGCGCGCCGGCCGCTTCGAGGCGCTGATGGTCCACTGGCGCCTCGTCAGCCCGCGGCTGATCGGCGCGGTGCACGACGCGGGTGGGCAGATCTACGTCTGGACCGTCGACGACGCCGACCAGATCGAGGGGCTGTCGGCGCTCGGCGTGGACGGCGTGATCAGCAACGACCCACGCTTGTTCGGGCCGCCCGATCCCCCTAGCTGATCTCGCAGGTGCCGCTCGAGTAGCCCTTCGGGTCGGCCCCGGGCGCGGCGTGCTCGCCCTTCGTGTTCGCGTGCAGGGTGCGGACAACCACCATGCGCAGCTTGCCGCTCTTCGTGCGGCGCCGCTCGCGCCACTGGAAGTCCACCACGCCGCGCAGCACAAACGACTTGCCGGCGGTCGGCGAGTTGAACTGGAAGGTGAAGCCGGCCTGACGTGCCTTGAAGCGAGCCGAGCCGGCGAGCAGCCAGCCAGACACGTTCACGCCCTTGACCTCGGACCACGTCTTCGTCGTCTGGTCGTACGACTGCGCGTGGAAGCGCATGTACATCCGCTCGTGTCGGTTGCCGTCCCCGGGCATGCTGCCGCGCACGCCCATCTTGTTCGGGTTGTTCACGGTGTCGCAGATGTTCACCGTCGCCCAGAGGCCCCTGGGCGGCGGCGCCGCGCTCGCGGAAGCGCAGCCGCCGAGCATGCCCGCGACCACCGCGAGGGCGACAACCTGGCGAAACCCTGTCCCCTGTCGGAACATCTCTCTTGTTCAGCCCACAAAAGCGCGAAAAGTTGCGTGATAAACCCTCTCTTCGCGCGTATTGAACACGTGAGCGAATCGCTAGTCGAGCCCTTGCACCCGCTGGTCACAGACGAATTGCCGGTGAGCGAGAGCTTCGAGGCCCTCTACCGGCGGACGTTCCCGCGCGTGTACGGGTACGTGGCCTCCCTGATGCGCGATCGCGCCGCCGCCGAGGACGTGACGGCCCAGGCATTCGAACGCGCCTATCGCAAGCAGCACGGCTTCCGCGCGACTCGCGGCAGCAGGGAGGCGTGGCTGTTCGGCATCGCCCGCAACGCCGCGCTCGACGAGCTGCGAAAGCGCAAGCGCCGTGCCGGCCTCCAGGTGGATGCCGAGGACGTCTCGTCGCCGGCCCCCGAGGAGTACGCCGAGCTCGCGCTCCAGCGCGAGGCCGTGCGCGCCGCGCTCGCCACGCTCGACCCGCGCGAGCGCGACATCGTGGCGCTCAAGTTCGCCGGCGAGCTCTCGCACGCTGAGATCGCGAAGGTGCTGCGCATCTCCGAGTCGAACGCCGGCACTCGACTTCACCGTGCCCTCGAGAAGCTCAGAAAGGCCTGCGATGACAGCGCTTAGTCACGAGTTGGAGATTGCACTGCGGGCCGAGACGCCGCGCCCGAGCGCCGCGTTCGCGGAGCGCCTCGACCGGCGCGTGGCCGAGGGGTTCCCGCGCGCCCGCAAGAGTTGGATCACGCCGCGGCGGGCGCTCCCGCTGCTGGCGGGCGCGGCCGCGGCGATCGTCGCCGTCACCGTGATCGCCCTGCCCTCGGGCGGCGGCAGCCGGCACACCACGGCTGCGCCGGGCGCGGCCTCGGGCAGCGCGAAGCTCGTGGCGCCCGACGTCGCCGGCGCTGGCAGCAGCACGACGGCCGCCGGCCCGTCGCTCAGCGCGCAGACCGCGCCGGCCGCGCCGATCCGCCGTGTCGAGCGCTCGGCCGAGCTCACGCTCGGCGCGCCCAGCTCCAAGCTCGAGACGGTGGCCAACGAGGTCGTGTCGGTCACCGACCGCCACCACGGCTTCGTGCTCCACTCCACGGTCACCACGGGACGCGGCGGCGCGGCCACCGGCGGCGAGTTCGTCCTGCAGGTCCCGTCGGCGACGCTGCAGTCGACGCTGAGCGACCTGTCGGGTCTCGCCGACGTGCGCTCGCGCACGCAGAACAGCGACGACATCACGTCGTCCTACAACTCCGTCTCCGCACAGCTCGAGGAGGCGCGAGCGCTGCGCCACAGCCTGCTCGCCCGCCTCGCGCAGGCCACGACGGACACCGAGGCGCAGGCGCTGCGCAAGCGCATCCGGCTCGAGTCCGCACAGATCCGCTCGCTCAGCGCCCGCTTCAGCCAGCTTCAGAACCGCGCCCGCTTCGCCACCGTCGACGTGACGCTCCAGCGCGAGCCCGCCCACCACAGCGCCGGCGCCGGTGGCGTGAGCGGTGACTTCCACGACGCCCTGCACTCGCTCGCCGTCTCGTTCGGGATCGCGCTGCGGGTACTCGGCGTCGCGCTGCCGCTGGCGCTCCTGGCCGCGCTCGGCTGGCTCGCCGCGGCCCTGCTCAGGCGCCGTCGCCGCGAGACGGCGCTGTCCTGATCAGCGCTCGATCCTGACCGAGAAGCCCTCGGCCTTGACGGCGGCGAAGATCTCGGCGTCGTGCTCGGGACCGTTGGTCTGGAGCACGAGGTGGATCGCCGTCTCGCGCAGGTGGAGGTCCATGCCTTCGCGCAGGTGCTCGACGTCGACGACGTTGCCGCCGTGCTCGGCCACGATGCGCAACAGCGTGGCCAACGAGCCCGGACGGTCCGGCACCACGGTGGCGAGCACGATGCGCCTGCCGGCCGCCGTCTCGCCGAGCCGGATGCACTCGGCCAGGAGCGAAGCGTCCACGTTGCCGCCGGACAGCACCGCGCACACCTCGCCCTCGGCGGGCGCCGCCACCTTGCCCTGCATCAGCGCGGCCACCCCCACGGCGCCAGCACCCTCGACGACCAGCTTCGAGCGCTCGAGCAGCAGCACCATCGCCTGGGCCACCTCGTCGTCGCTGACCGTCACCACCTCGTCGATCCAGCGCTCCACGAGCGGCAGCGTCAGCTCGCCCGGCTGCTTGACGGCGATGCCGTCGCAGATCGTGTTGGCGGAGCGCGCGCCGATCGGCCGATGCGCGACCAGCGAGTCGATGTAGGGAGCGCACGCCTCGGCCTGAACGCCGACCACGCGCGCCTCCGGCACGAGCGACTTCACGGCCATCGCGATCCCGGTGGCGAGGCCACCGCCGCCGAGCGGCACGACCACGAGCCGAACAGCCGGCTGGTCCTCCACGACCTCGAGCCCGACGGTGCCCTGGCCCGCCACCACCTGCGGGTCGTCGAAGGCGTGGATGACGGTCATGCCCTCGCGGCGCGCCAGCTCGTCGGCCGCGTGCCTCGCCTCGTCGTAGGTGCCCTCGTTGAGCACGACGTGGCCCCCGTACTGCTTCACCGCCGCGATCTTGGCCAGCGGCGCGCCAGCGGGCATTACCGCCGTGGCCTTGATGCCGAGCTCGCGGGCGGCGAACGACAAGCCCTGCGCGTGGTTGCCGGCACTCGCCGCCACCACGCCGGCCGCCCGCTCGGCGTCCGACAGCTGCGACAGCCGGTTGAACGCCCCACGCACCTTGAAGGAGCCCGTGAGCTGGAGGTTCTCCGCCTTCAGGCGGGTGCGCGCGCCCACCCGGCGGGACAGCTCGCCCGCGGACAGAAGCGGCGTGCGCCGCGCGCGGCCGCCGATCCGCTCGCGGGCCTCGCGGACGTCGTCGATCCCCAGGTCGAGACCTAGCGTGGGCATGCCACCACGGCTTCGATCTCCACGCGTGCGCCCTTCGGCAGAGCCGCCACTCCGACGGCCGCGCGCGCGGGTGGCTCACCGCCCTCGAAGTAGTGCTCGTAGGCCGCGTTCACGTCCGCCCAGTCGCCGCCGAGATCGGTGCAGAAAACACCCACCCGGATCGCGTTGCCGAGCGAGGTCCCAGCCTCCTTGCAGACCGCCTCGAGGTTCTGCAGGCAGCGCGTGGTCTGCTCCCCTGCGCCGCCCTCGATCAGCTCGCCGGAGGCGGGATCGAGCGGTATCTGACCCGAGCAGTAGAGCAGCGGTGCGTCCACCACAACGGCCTGCGAGTAGGGCCCGACCGCCACGGGCGCGCCGTCCGTCTGGATGATCCGGCGTTGATCTGGCATGCCGGACAACCTACTCCGGTGAGATGATCCTGTGCATGGCAGCAAGCGGAGACATCGCGCAGCTACTCGGACGCGTATCGATCTTCACGGACCTCAGCGAGCCGCAGCTGCTCGATCTGGCGTCCGTAGCGGTGCCCCGGCGCTGGTCGTCGGGCGAGGTGATCTTCCGCGAGGGCGACACCGGCGACACCTGTTACGTCGTGCAGGACGGCAGCGTACGCGTGACCCGCAACCACACAGACGGGCGCACGATCACGCTCGCCGAGCTACGCCCCGGCGACCTCTTCGGCGAGCTCGCGATGTTCGACTCCGAGCGCCGCTCGGCCACGGTCGAGGCGGTGGTGGACACCACCGGCGTCGCGCTCCTGGCGGGCGACATGCGCCGCATCCTGCTGCGCCACCCCGAGATCTCGATCAAGCTCCTGTCGGCGTTCGCGGACCGGCTGAAGGAGGCCAACGAGCGCATCTCGCGGCAGTCTTTCCAGACGGTCGCGAGCCGCGTGGCCGGGGTCCTGCTCGCGCACGCGGAGATGCTCGAGGCCGAGGGCGGTGAGGCGCACAACGTCCTGATCCGCTCCACACGGGCGGAGATCGCGCAGCTCGCCGGCTCCTCGCGCGAGTCCGTCTCCCGCTTTCTCGCCACGCTCGAACGCGCGGGACTCGTGACCTGTGGTCGCGGGAAAGTGGTGATTCATGACCCGGCGGCGCTCCGCAGCTACATCTACTGACGTCTACGCCGGGCGGCGGCGAGAGATGGTGGACCGGCAGCTGCGCCGGCGCGGCATCTCGAACGAGCGCGTGCTGCGCGCGATGGAGGAGGTGCCGCGAGAGCTGTTCGTCCCGGAGAGCGACCGCCGGCGCGCATACAAGGACGGGGCGCTGCGCATCGGCGAGGGCCAGACGATCTCGCAGCCGTGGATCGTCGCGTCCATGACCTCGTTGCTCGAGCTCGAGGCCGACGGGCGGGCGCTCGAGGTGGGCACCGGCTCCGGCTACGCCGCGGCCGTACTGTCGCGCTGCTGCCGCGAGGTGGTGACTATCGAGCGGCACGCATCGCTTGCCGAGCGGGCCAGGACGCTGCTCGAGGAGCTCGGCTACGACAACGTCGAGGTGCGCACCGGCGACGGCAGCCGTGGCGCGCCCGACCGCGCGCCGTTCGACGGCATCTCCGTCACGGCCACCGCCCAGGGCGAGCCGCCGCCGGCCCTGCTCGAGCAGCTCGCGCCGGACGGCATCCTCGTCTGTCCGGTGCGCAGCCCCGCCGGCGAGCGCCTCACCCGTTACCACCCGGACGGCAGGGCGGAGCCCGTCGTGTCCGTGCGCTTCGTGCCGCTGGTGGAGGACGCCGGTGGCGATTGAGCGGGAGTTCTCGGCCGGCGGCGTCGTGGTGAGGAACATGCGCGGCCGGCCGTTCATGGCCGCGGTGCGCGTGAAGAACGGCACGGTGCTCGCCCTCCCGAAGGGCCACATCGACCCCGGTGAGTCCGCGGCCGAGGCCGCCACGCGCGAGCTGCGCGAGGAGACAGGCATCGACGGGACGCTGATCGAGAAGATCGACGACATCCGCTACTGGTACGTGCGCGACGGCGTGCGGGTGCTCAAGGTGGTCAGCTTCTTCCTCTTCCGCTACCACTCCGGAAGCGTCGAGGACCACGACTACGAGGTCGATTCCGCGGAATGGGTGCCGCTTGCGGAGGCCCCTAGACTTCTGTCCTACCGGGGGGAGAGAGAGGTGGCCGCCGCCGCAGAGTCGAGGTGGGGGCAGGGTCGGTAGGCTGCCCGGGTTTCCGTGTACGTACTTAACTTCTATTCGCCTGTCTTCATCGACCAGCTGAAGCGCGGCCGCAAGACGGCCACGATACGGCTGGGCGACAAGAGCTCCAAGTACAAGAAGGGCCACGTCGTGCTCGTCACCGTGGGCTTTCAGCATTCGCCGCGCGAGAAGATCTTCGAGGCGGTGATCGACGCGGTGGAGGTCAAGCGCGTCAAGGAGCTCTCACCGCGCGACATCGAGCACGACAACCCCGAGTTTCGCCGTCTCGACGAGACGATCCACTTCTTGGAGCAGATCTACGGCCGCCCGGTCGACCACGACGACGTGGTCACGGTCGTCCACTTCTCGTCGATCTCGGAACGGCCATCCGAGATCACCGAGCGGCTTCGTACGGGGCCGAAGCAGAACTAGGTCCGCAGACCGCAGTTCGCCGTCCGCAGGGCGGCACTTCGTTGGCACTCTGGCCTGCCGACTGCCGACTGAGGACTGCGGACTCGTAAATATTTCGCTCAGCAAGCGGAAAACCCCTTGGCGGATGGCACTCGTGTTGCTAGAGTGCCAACCTCATTCGTCTGGACCAAACGGAGGTTTTCTGTATGAAACTCAAGCCTCTCGGCGATCGTCTGATCGTCCAGGCGGTAGACGAGGAGGAGACGACCGCAAGCGGCATCCTTCTCCCCGACACCGCCAAGGAGAAGCCGCAGCGGGGCAAGGTGCTCGCTGTGGGGGACGGGAAGCTCAGCGAGGACAACGGGCAGCGGATCCCGCTCGACGTGTCCGAGGGTGACGAGGTCCTGTACTCGAAGTACGGCGGCACCGAGATCAAGGTGGACGGTGAGGATCTCCTCGTCCTCCGTGAGTCGGACGTGCTCGCCAAGGTCACCGGTTAAGGAAGCGAACGGAGGAATCTGACCCAATGGCTCACAAAGAGCTCAAGTACGACAGCGAGGCGCGCGCAGCGCTGCAGGCGGGCGTAGACGCGGTCGCCAACGCAGTCAAGGTCACGCTCGGCCCTAAGGGCCGCTACGTGGTCCTCGACAAGAAGTTCGGCGCGCCCACAATCACCAACGACGGCGTCACGATCGCGCGTGAGATCGAGGTCGAGGACGTCTTCCAGAACCAGGGCGCACAGCTCGTGCGCGAAGTCGCCACTGCCACCAACGACGTGGCCGGCGACGGCACCACCACGGCGACCGTGCTCGCTCAGGCGATCGTCACGCAGGGCCTGAAGAACGTCACCGCGGGCGCCAACCCGCTCGCCCTCAAGCGTGGCATCGAGCGCGCGGTCGATCAGGTGGTCGACAACATCAAGACCCAGTCGAAGGACGTGGCTGGCAAGGACCAGATCGCTCGTGTGGCGGCCATCTCGGCTGCCGACGACGAGATCGGCGACGTGATCGCCGACGCGATCGACAAGGTCGGCAAGGACGGCGTCGTGAACGTCGAGGAGGGCCAGACGTTCGGCATGGACCTCGAGTTCACCGAGGGCATGCAGTTCGACAAGGGCTACATC
>DASXNY010000107.1:0-4075 GCA_036494715.1 Thermoleophilaceae bacterium | reverse complement strand
ACGAGCGCCTTGCCGTGCTCGGCGCCCGCCTCCTTCAGCGACGGGATCGCCTCGCGCAGCATCAGATAGACACCGCGCAGGTTCACGTCGAACTGCATGTCGAGCCGCTTGGTGTCGGCCTGCTCGATGGTCGAGCCGATGCCCAGTCCGGCGTTGTTGATCAGGACGTCGAGGCGGCCGAAGCGCTCCTTATGCGCGTTCATCAGCGCCTCTATCTCCTCCTCCTTGGCCATGTTGGCCGGAACCGCCTGGAGCTCGATGCCGGCATCGGTGAGCTGCTTCGCGGCCTCCTCGAGCTTCTCCGGGCGGCGGGCGGAGAGCGTGATCGCGTAGCCGTCCTCGCCGAGCGCGCGCGCTATCGCGAAACCGATCCCGCTGGAGCCGCCGGTGACGAGGGCAGTACGGCCTTGCATACGAGTTCTCCTCCTGCTGGGGGTCCGGGCGGCGGCCACCTTACCTCTTCATGAAGCGCTACTACCCTTCGCCGATGCCCTACTTCCGGCCGCTGAGCGGGGCGGCGCTGCTGCTGGTGGTGCTGGCCCTGGCA
This sequence comes from Thermoleophilaceae bacterium, assembly GCA_036494715.1. Taxonomy (GTDB): domain Bacteria; phylum Actinomycetota; class Thermoleophilia; order Solirubrobacterales; family Thermoleophilaceae; genus JAICJR01. The sequence goes on along the minus strand of DASXNY010000107.1, from coordinate 3,528 downwards.
TCGTGTGGAAGCAGCTCGTCTTCGTCGTCGAACTCGAGTGCGAGCACGAGCGCCGCCGCCGCGAGCACGCCACAGCCGACGCCGGCGGCGAAGTTCCCCGCGGTCAACGCCCAGAACTTCGCCACCCTCGCCCACGGGATCACGTCCTCCGCGCCGATCCTCGCGCTCACCGAGGAGGCCTTCCAGCCGGGCGTCAACCGCTTCGGATTCGGCCTCTTCGACAAGTCGAAGGGGCAGATCACCGGCGTGCCCGCCGCGGTCTACATCCAGGCCCAGGGCGGCGGCAAGGTGTACGGGCCATACGTGGCGCGCGAGGAGTCCCTACAGGTCAACCCGCCATATCTCAGCGAGACGGTGAAGAAGGATCCCGACGCCGCCAAGGCCGTCTACGTGACGACGGTGAGGTTCCCCAAGGCCGGCAAGTACAACGTGCTCGCCGCCGTCGAGCAGAACGGCAAGCTCGAGCCGACCGGCGTGGGGCTGAAGGTGTCCACGCACGACCCGATCCCGGCAGTCGGGCAGAAGCCGCCGATGATCTCGACGCCGACGGTCGCGTCCGTCAACGGCAACATCGCCTCGATCGACACGCGCACGCCGCACGACGACATGCACGACGTCAACTTCCGCGACGTGATCGGCAAGAAGCCCGTCGTCCTCCTGTTCGCGACGCCCCTGCTCTGCCAGAGCCGCGTCTGCGGGCCGGTCACGGACATCACCGAGGAGGTCAAGCACACGGACCCCGCGGCGAAGAACGTGGCCTTCATCCACATGGAGGTCTACAACGACAACAACGCGAACAAGGGCTACCGGCCGCAGCTCACGGCGTTCCATCTGCAGACCGAGCCGTGGGGGTTCGTGTTCGACAAGTCCGGGCGGATCTCCACGCGCTTCGAGGGCGCGTTCTCGAAGAACGAGCTCGAGGCCGCGATCGCGAAGGCCGTCAAGCAGTAGCGGCGCTGTGCCGGGGCTGCCCGGCGACCTGCTTCGCTGCGAGGAAGGCGCGGACCGCCCTGTGCGTCTCGGCGGGGCGCTCGACCTGCGGGACGTGACCGCAGTCGATCTCGACGTGCTGGGCGTTCGGCAAAGCCGCCTCGACGTGGCGGGCGAAGCCCAGCGGCACGACGTTGTCGCGGCGGCCCCAGACGAAGAGGGAGTCGGTCTGGAGCTCGGCGAGGCGGGTCCAGAAGCCGTTCTCGCCGTGCGGCTCCTCGAGGTAGATGTTGCGGGCGGCGGCATAGAAGGCGGCGCGCCCGCGGGGGGTGAGGTACGCGCGCAGGAACTCGTCGACGCCGATGGCGGTCCAGCCGTCGCGGGCGTTCGGAATCATCTTCTGGACGACCGCTTCCACGATCGGGCGTGGCGCCAGTTGCAGCAGGCCGAGCTCCGGGCGGATCAGCTTGAGCGGCGCGGCCCACCTGCGGTCGCGTAGCCAGGCGAGGCTCGGGGCGAGCAGGGCCAGCTTGCTCACCCGGTCCGAGTGCTCAAGGCCGAGTTCGAGCGCGACGCGGCCGCCCATGCTGTTCCCGATCACGTGCGCCGTGTCGATGTTGAGCTCGTCGAGGAGGGCTGCGGTGCAGTTTGCGAAGTAGGCGGCGTTGTAGGGGGCGGCGATCGGCTTGTCGGAGTCGCCGAAGCCGGGCAGGTCGAGCGCGATCACCCTGTACTCGTCCGCCAGCGCGGCGACCGTCGGCAGGAACGAGCCCTTGGTGCCGCCGAGGCCGTGGAGGCAGACCACGGGGCTGCCCGTGCCGGCCTGCACGTATGAGATCTGGCAGCGGCGCGTCTTGACGCGGTGGAACTCGAGCCGGCCCGGGTCGGTCATGCCGGAGGTGGCGGCCAGCAGGGCCACGCCGAGGTGGAGGTTCTTGCGGATCTCGAGGCGCCCCTTGCCGTAGGCGTCCATGCCGCCGCGGACGTCCTCGCCGATCTGTTTCCAGGTGGCCTGGTCGGCGGTGAGGATGGCGTCGGGCTTCTTGTCCGGGTCGGCGGGCTCGAGGCGAGCGCTGTTCGCGCGGATCACGACGTCGTACTCCGCCTTGTTGCGGACCCTGAGCCGGACCCTCGCATCGCCGCTGGGCGAGTCGAACGGCTCGGGATCGAAGCGGTCGATCAGCTGCTGCAGGTACTCAGGGGTCGACGCCATCCTGTTAAGAACATGCCACAGCTTTCGCTCAGCTGTCGAAGCCGAGGCCCAGACGGTCGAGCGTTTTCAGCCACAGTCCGCGCCTGCCCTCGTTCTCGTCGGCGGCTTGCAGGCGGTTTCTCGTCAGCTGGATGACGGCGTATTTGAGGGGTTCCGGGGGGAAGGGGACTGGTTTCTTTTGGATGTATGCCATCGCCGGTGCCTGCCCATCCAGGATCTGGAGAGCGGTCTTCGCGCCGAAGCGGGTGGAGGCGACGCCGAGGCCGGTGTAGCCGACCGCGTAGGCGGTCTTCCCCGCGTGCGCCGTGCCAAAGAAGACGGCGAAGCGGCTGCACGTGTCGATCGCGCCGCCCCAGCGATGGGTGAACCGGATGCCTTCGAGCTGCGGGAAGTTGGTGAAGAAGTGCTGACTAAGCATCGCGAAGCTCTTGTCGTGGTCGTCGAGCTTCGGTTTGACCGGACTGCCGAAGCGGTAGACCGCGTCGTAGCCGCCCCAGAGGATGCGGTTGTCGGTCGTCAGGCGGTAGTAGTGGAACTGGTTGGCGCCGTCGCCGACGCCCTGGCGGTTGCGCCAGCCGATGTCGTTTTGCTGCTGCTCGGTCAGTGGTTCTGTCATGAGCGCGTAGTCGTAGACGGGGGCGAGGTAGCGCTTCATTTCCTTGAGGAGTGGGGGGTACGCGCTGGTGGCGAGCAGGACCTTGTTGGCCTTGATCTTGCCGTTCGGGGTGCGCACCTCCACAACAGCTTCCGCCTCGTGGAGTTCCTGGACGGGCGTCTGCTCATAGATCCGGACGCCCTGCCGGATGGCGGCCTCCCTGAGCCCGTCGGCGAGCTTGCCGGGGTCGACGATGGCCGCGCCTGTCTTGTCCCAGATGCCGGCGCGGTAGAGCGGGGAGTTCACCTCGGCCCGCACCTGCTCTCGGTCCAAGGTCTCCACCTCGTGCCCGAACCGCCGCATCAGCTCGGTCTCCTCTTCCACCCACTCGTCCTGGTACGGCTCGAGGATCGCCAGCAGATCACCGGTCTCCTCGAAGTCACAGTCGATCCCGTGGGTCTGGATGTCCTCCTTCATGCCCGCGAAGTTCTCGGCGGCGAGCCGTTCGAGCTCGGGCATCTCGTTCTCGAAACGGGAGAGTCCGTTGTTGATCCCGTGGGTGAGCGAGGAGAGCACGAAGCCGCCGTTGCGGCCCGAGGCGCCGTAGCCGATCGTCTCCTGCTCGAGGACGACGACGTCGCGCCAGGGATCGGCTTTCTTGGCATGGAGGGCAGCCCAGAGACCAGTGAAGCCACCGCCGACGATGCAGAGATCCGCGTTCGAGTTGCTGGTCAGCGGGGGGTAGGCGTCGCGGGGCGGGAGCGCGTCGAGCCAGTAGGGGGCGACCGTG
>DASXNY010000106.1:0-26539 GCA_036494715.1 Thermoleophilaceae bacterium | reverse complement strand
ACCAAGATGATGATGTACAGCGTCGAGCTCTACCGGCGGCTGCGCGAGGAGTCCGAGTTCGATCCCGGCTGGAGCGAGGTGGGCTCGCTGCGGCTCGCCTCCTCGCCCGAGCGGATGGAGGAGCTGCGCCGCCAGGCCGGCTGGGCGAAGACCTTCGGGCTGCCGCTCGAGCTGATCTCCGCCGAGGAGGCGCGCGAGCTGTTCCCGCTGATGTCGGCCGACGGCGTGCTCGGCGCGGTGCACCTGCCCACGGACGGCTACCTCGACCCCTCGCAGCTCACCTACGCACTGGCGGACGGCGCCCGGCGCGGCGGCGTGCAGATCTTCACGAACACGCGAGTGACCGGCATCGACGTGGAGGGCGGGCGGGTGACCGGCGTTAACACCGAGCGCGGCGACATTCGCACGGACCTCGTGGTGAACGCCGGCGGCATGTTCGCGGCGGAGATCGGGCGGATGGCGGGCGTGCGCGTGCCGATCGTGCCGATGGCGCACGAGTACATGGTCACCCAGCCGCTGCCGGGCCGCTCGCCCGGCGAGCACCTCCCCACCCTGCGCGACCCGGACAACCTCATCTACTTCCGCGAGGACGGCGCCGGCCTTGTGATGGGCGGCTACGAGCGCCACTGCGCGCCCTGGTCGCTCACGCATGGCGGCGCCGGCTTCGACGCGATCCCGCGGGACTTCAACGGCCGCCTGCTCGAGGAGGACTGGGACCGCTTCGAGGAGATCGTCGAGAACTCCAAGGTCCGCGTGCCGGCGATGGCCGACGTGAAGGTGACGAGGCTGATCAACGGCCCCGAGGCGTTCACGCCCGACGGCGAGTTCTGCCTCGGCGAGACTGAGGTGCGCGGCCTGTTCGTGGCAGCCGGCTTCTGCGCGCACGGCCTGGCGGGCGCAGGGGGCATCGGCAAGGTCGTGGCCGAGTGGATCGTGGACGGCGAGCCGCAGATCGATCTCTGGCACATGGACATCCGCCGCTTCGGCCGCCAGTACCGCTCGCCCGCCCACACCCTCGCGCGCACGCGCGAGGTCTACGAGACCTACTACGACATCCGCTATCCCGGCCAGGAGCGCGAGGCGGGCCGGCCGCTGCGCACGCCGGCCGCCTACGCCTGGCACCGCGAGCACGGCGCGTCGTTCGGGGAGAAGTCCGGCTGGGAGCGCGTGAACTGGTACGAGCCGAACGCCGCGCGCGGCGACGAGTCGCTCCGCCCGCGCGGCTGGGCGGGCGAGTACTGGTCGCCCGCGATCGGCGCGGAGCACCACGCCACGCGCGAGACGGCGGGCCTGTTCGACGAGTCGTCGTTCTCGAAGATCGAGCTGGCGGGGCCGGGCGCGGCGGAGCTCTTGCGCCGGCTCTGTGACAACGACGTCACCCGCGGCGTCGGCCGCATCACCTACACGCAGATGCTCAACCACCGCGGCGGCATCGAGTGCGACTTCACGGTCGCGCGCGTGGAGGAGGAACTGTTCTCGATCGTCACGGGCACCGCGTTCGGCAACCACGACCTCTCGTGGATCAGGCGCCACCTGCCGGGGGACGGCAGCGTGACCGCCCGCGACGTGACCTCGCAGTGGTCCTGCTACGGCCTCTGGGGCCCGCGCGCCCGCGACATCCTCGAGCCGCTCACACCGCACGACCTCTCGAACGAGGCCTTCCCCTATATGTCGATCCGCGAGCTCACGGTGGCCGGCGTGCCGGTGCGCGCGCTGCGCGTGACCTTCGTGGGCGAGCTCGGCTGGGAGCTCTACTGCCCGACCGAGTACGGCGCCGGGCTCTGGGCAGCGCTGTGGGAGGCGGGCAGGCCGTTCGACCTAGTGGCGGGCGGCTACCGCGCGATCGACTCGATGCGCCTCGAGAAGGGCTACCGGGTGTGGGGCGCAGACATCACGCCCGACGAGACGCCATACCAAGGCGGCCTCGGTTTCTGCGTGAAGGAGCACGACTTCATCGGGCGCGAGCGGCTCGACCCGGAGCCGGAGCGCCGCCTCTGCTGCCTGCTGCTCGCCGACCCCCGCTCGGTCACGCTGGGCAACGAGCCGGTACGCGCGAACGGGGACATCGCGGGCCGCGTGACGAGCGGCGGCTACGGCTACACCGTCGAGCGCTCGATCGCGTACGCCTACCTCCCCGCCGAGCTGGCCGAGCCCGGCACCGCCGTACAGGTGGAGGTGTTCGGCGACTGGATTGACGCCGAAGTGGCGCGCGAGCCGCTCTTCGACCCCGCCGGCGAGCGGGTGCGGGGCGCGCTCACGCCCGCGTAGCGTCCCGCTAGTCTCTCCCGCCGCATGAGCCTCGTGGTTGTGGGATCGATCGCGTTCGACGCGGTCAAGACGCCTTTCGGCGCGCGGGAGAAGATGCTCGGCGGCTCCGCCGTCCACTTCTCGCTGGCCGCCAGCTTCTTCACCGACGTGCGCGTGGTGGGGCCGGTGGGCGACGACTTCGGCGACGCCGAGTACGAGGTGCTGCACTCGCGCGGCGTCAACACAGACGACGTCGAGCGCGTGCCCGGCGGCGAGACCTTCTTCTGGAAGGGTGAGTACGGCTGGGACCTGAACGACCGCGAGACGCTCGCCACCGAGCTCGGCGTGTTCGGGGACTTCGAGCCCAAGCTGTCGGATGCGGCGCGCTCGGCGGAGACGCTCTTCCTCGCCAACATCCAGCCCGACCTGCAGCGCACGGTGCGCGGGCTCTGCGACGGCGCCCGCCTCGCGGGACTCGACTCGATGAACCTCTGGATCGACACGGCGCGCGACTCGCTCGTACAGGCGATCGGCGAGGTGGATCTGCTGTTCATGAACGACGCCGAGATCCGCCAGCTGACCAAGCAGCCCAACCTGGTGCGCGGCGCGCGCGCCGTGATGGAGATGGGACCGCAGACGGTCGTCGCCAAGCAGGGCGAGTACGGCGCCGCGCTGTTCAGCGGCGACAGCTTCTTCGCGCTGCCCGCCTTCCCGCTCGAGGACGTGGTCGACCCCACCGGTGCGGGCGACTCCTTCGCCGGCGGCTTCCTCGGCTACCTGGCCGCCCAGGGCGCCGGCGCGGCCGAGGACGAGGCCGAGCTACGCCGCGCGATGACCTACGGCTCCGTTCTCGGATCCTTCTGCGTACAGGAGTTCGGCACCGAGCGCGTCAGCCGCCTGACACGCGAGGAGATCGACGAGCGCTACGACCAGTTCCGCCGCATCACCGCGATCGAAGGAATACCCGCGGGTTAGTCGTTCCCCGCTTGCAACGACGGGTACGATGCTGGTGTGTCCGGGGGAGCGTGGCTGTTCATATGGATGATGCTCGTCCTGAAGATTCCGATCGGGGCGCTGCTCTATCTCGTGTGGTGGGCGGCTCGGCAGGAGCCCGAGCCCACGCACCCGGATGACCGCGGCGGCAACGACCGCCACCCGCACCATCCCTCGCACCGCCCGCGTCCGCGCCCGCCGCGCCGCGGCCCGCACGCCGGCCCCCCGCCCCACTCGCCCCAGCGCATGCGCGCGCGTGGCCGACGCCTGTCGCCGTCGCACGACTGAGCGCTCCGGTAACCTGCCCCGCGTCGTGATCGTCACCGGGGCCTTCGACTACTTCTTCGTCACCGGCGCGCTGGGAGTGATCTTCGCGCTGGTGATCTCGCTGTTCGGGCTGATGCACAGCCGCTTCCCCGGCCGCGCCATGCCGCTGCTGATGGCGCTCTCGGTAGTCCTCTTCCTCGCCGGGATCGTCGGTGCCGCGATAGGCGCGAAGTACAAGTCCGGCGAGCGCCACGGGCCGCCCAAGGGCACGCCCGTCGCCGGGCACAAGAACGCCTAGCGTCCTAGTTCGAACTTTCTTACGCGTATTCGCAACAATCTGATCTCTAAGCGAGACCGGATTGAGGAGACGCCATGCCCGAAGAAGCTTCCCGAGAGACGAACGGCGATGGCGGCGTAGCCACCGCCCGGGACACGCTCTCGGTCACCGACAACCGCACCGGCCAGAGCTACGAGCTCGAGGTCAAGAACGGAACGATCCGTGCGATGGACCTGCGCGGGATCAAGACGGGCGAAGACGACTTCGGCCTCATGAGCTTCGACCCCGCGTTCACCAACACCGCGGCGTGCGAAAGCGAGATCACCTACATCGACGGTGAGGCGGGAATCCTCGAGTACCGCGGCTACACGATCGAGGACCTGTGCGACAACGCGACCTACCTCGAGGTCGCCTACCTGCTCATCCACGGCGAGCTGCCGACGCGCGATGAGCTCGACCAGTGGGTCCACGAGATCACGCACCACACGTACGTCCACGAGAACGTGAAGAAGTTCGTCGAGGGCTTCCGCCACGACGCCCACCCGATGGGCATGCTCGTCGGCGCGGTGGGCGCGCTCTCCACCTTCTATCCCGACGCGAAGCACATTCGCGACGAGGGGGAGCGGCACATGGCCGCCATCCGCCTGATCGCGAAGATGCCGACGCTCGCTGCCTTCGCCTACCGCCACCAGCTCGGCCTGCCGTACGTCTATCCGGACAACGACCTGACCTACCCGGGCGACTTCCTCTCGATGATGTACAAGATGACCGAGGTCCGCTACGAGCCGGACCCGCGGATCGAGCGCGCGCTCGACGTGCTCTGGATCCTCCACGCCGACCACGAGCAGAACTGCTCGACCAGCGCGGTACGCGGTGTGGGCTCGTCGGAGGTGGACCCGTACTCGGCGGTCGCCGCCGGCGTGGCCGCGCTCTACGGTCCGCTCCACGGCGGCGCCAACGAGGCCGCGCTGAAGATGCTCGACCGGATCGGCAGCGTGGAGAACATCCCGGACTTCCTCCAGGGCGTGAAGAACCGCGAGGAGAAGCTGATGGGCTTCGGGCACCGCGTCTACAAGAACTACGACCCGCGCGCGCGGATCATCAAGAAGAACGTGGAGGAGGTCCTCGAGGTCACGGGCATGAACCCGAAACTCGAGATCGCCGTCGAGCTCGAGAAGCGCGCGCTCGACGACAGCTACTTCACCGAGCGCAAGCTCTACCCCAACGTCGACTTCTACTCGGGCCTGATCTACGAGGCCCTGGGGCTGCCGTACGACATGTTCACCGTGATGTTCGCGATCCCGCGCACGTCAGGGTGGGTCGCCCAGTGGCTCGAGATGGTCGAGGACAAGGACACGAAGATCGCGCGCCCGCGCCAGGTGTACACCGGGCAGCGGGAGCGCGAGTTCGTGCCGATGGATCAGCGCTAGCTGAGCGCGATGTAGACCGCGAACGGTCACGAAGGCCACGGACAACCGGCGGACAGATGCTGCCGTGGCGCCCTAGTGGGTGTAGTCATAGAAGCCGCGGCCGGACTTGCGGCCGAGCAGGCCCGCCTCGACCATGCGGTTGAGCAGCGCCGGCGCGACGGCGGCCGGATCGCGGAACTCCTCGTAGAGCGACTCCGCCACCGCCTGCAGCGTGTCGAGCCCGATCAGGTCGCTGAGCGCGAGCGGGCCCATCGGGTGTGCGCAGCCGAGCACCATCCCGTTGTCGATGTCCTCCTTGGATGCGAAGCCGGACTCGTACATGCGGATGCCGCTCAAGAGGTACGGGATCAGCAGCGCGTTGACCACGAAGCCGGCGCGGTCCTGCGAGTCGATGCAGGTCTTGTCGAGCGTCTGCTCGGCGAAGGCGCGGGCGCGCTCGATCGTCTCATCCGAGGTCATGATCGAGCGCACGAGCTCGACCAGCTTGAGCACGGGCACCGGGTTGAAGAAGTGGAGCCCGAGCACGCGCTCGGGGCGCGAGGTCTCGGCCGCGAGCTTCATGATCGGCACCGACGAAGTGTTGCTGGCGAGGAACTGCGCGTCGGGCAGCACGCGGTCGAGCTCGCGAAAGACCTCGCGCTTGGCGGGCTCCGACTCGACGATCGCCTCGATGGCCACGTCCGAGCCGGCGGCGTCGTCGAGGCTGGCGCTGTAGGCGAGCCGTGCCGAGGCGGCCTGCAGCCCGGCGTCGTCGATCTTGCCTGCGCGGCGGCCGCGCTCGAGCGAGCGTCCGATCCGCTCGCCCGCCGCGCTCGCGCGTTCGTCATCTGACTCGATCACAGTGACGTCGAGTCCCGCCCGTGCGCACACCTCCGCGATTCCAGAGCCCATCAACCCGCCGCCGACCACGCTTACTCGCATGCACGCTCCTTCCTGGTTGTCGCTGCATTGTGCCGGGGAGCTAACCTGAGGTAATGGAGCCGCTCGTCGACGGCCACGGCCGGCGCATCGCCGACCTCCGGGTCTCGGTCACCGACCGCTGCAACTTCCGCTGCCAATACTGCATGCCCGCGGACGGGCTGCCCTGGCTCGAGCGCTCCGCCGTCCTCAGCTTCGAGGAGATCCAGCGCATCGTCGAGCTGATGGTGGCGATGGGCATCGAGGACGTGCGCCTCACCGGCGGCGAGCCGCTCGTGCGGCGTGAGTTCCCGCGGCTCGTCTCGATGCTCTCGCCGATCGAGGGGCTCAAGGACCTGTCGCTGACCACCAACGGCTACCTGCTCGAGCGCGACGCGGCGGCCCTCGTCGACGCCGGCATCAACCGCGTAAACGTGTCGATCGACTCGCTGGCGCGTGACCGCTTCTTCCAGATCACGCGGCGCGACTCGCTGCCGCAGGTCTTGCGCGGCCTCGACGCGCTGGCGGAGCACCCCGAGGTGCATCCGATCAAGGTCAACGCGGTTGCGATGCGCGGCTTCACCGAGGTCGAGGCGATCCCGTTCGCGGAGTTCGCGCGCTCGACCGCGTTCCAGGTGCGCTTCATCGAGTTCATGCCGCTCGACGCCGACCACTCGTGGACGCCCGACGCTGTGCTCACCGGCGAGGAGCTGCGCCAGATCATCCACGCCGTCTTCCCGCTCGAGGAGCTGCAGCGCGAGCCGTCCGCCACGGCGCGCGTCTTCCGCTTCGCCGACGGCAAGGGCGAGATCGGGTTCATCAACCCGGTGTCCGAGCCGTTCTGCTCCGACTGCAACCGCGTGCGCATCACGGCCGAGGGCAAGCTGCGCACCTGCCTCTTCTCGATGAATGAGACCGACCTGCGTGAGCCGCTGCGCGAGGGCGCCTCCGACGCGGAGCTCGAGCAGATCATTCGCGACGCCGTCTGGCGCAAGGAGCTCAAGCACCACGTCGGCGAGCGCGGCTTCAGGCAGCCGGCGCGCACGATGAGCGCCATCGGCGGTTGAGCTCCTACAAGCTCGTCGTTCGCACCGAGGGCAAGGTCGAGCACAGCACGGCGGACTCGCTGCACGCGGCCCTCGACTCGGTCGAGTCGTGCGCGCGGGAGCTGTCCGAGAACGCCGACGCGCACGTGGTCGACGCCAAGATCCGCAAGTTCGAGCCGATCCAGCAGGTGGTGGGGCGCGTCGAGCTGACCGGGCCGTCGCACCTGCGCGCGGGTGTGGACGTGCGCGGGGACGGCTCGATGGAGAGCTACACCGGGCGGCTGCGCCGCAAGCTGATCGAGCAGCGCGACGGCGAATCGGTGTTCGACGCGCTACGGCGGCAGCTCGGCGGCTAGCCGCGTCCCTTGCGGCGGCGCTCGAGCTCTGCCACGTAGGGCGCGGCGGTGGCGCCGACCGAGCCGACCAGGAAGCCCACCACGATCAGGACGGCACCAAGCGCCTGATGGCGGACGAACAGCTCGTAGGCCCCTTGGACGACGAGCAGCACCGAGGTGAGTACGACAAGCATTCGGAACATGGAGGGTGGAGAGCGCGGTTGCGGGCCAGCGCCGGCGCTCTCCACCCAGTAGACACCCGTGGCGGGTGCTGAGTCAAGTCCCGGCTAGGCGTCCCAGACCTGCAGATTGGTCTGGCGGACGATCTTGCCGTCTTCGATCTGCGCGCTGGCCATGCACAGCACGAGGGTGCCGTCGGGGTAGGCGCAGCGCACGGTGAAGGCGAGCTTGTCGCCGTCGAGCGCGAGGCCCTCGACCCTGTGGGTCATGTCGCGGCCGGCGACATCGCGGAGCAGCTCGCCGATCTCGGCCTTGCCGCGCGCGATCTGCGGCGAGCTCGGCTGGTGCTCGGAATCGACGACCTCGATCTGGGCGTCGTCGGCGTAGAGAGCGAGCAGAGCCTCGGCGTCGCGCTCCTCGGTGGCGCGGCGGACGGTCTGCGGGTCGAACGAGGTGGTGGGGGTGGCGGTCATGGCTTGCGTCTCCTTTGGTCTGTTTGCGAAGCCACCACCAGCATCGCCGGGGGCCGTCAAGCCACCGTCAAGGGCGCGTCAAAGTCGCTGGCGCGCCCGTCATTTTTCCTCTTGCGCTCGCCGGTACCGGCCGGATAGTGTCAGTAAATGCCCGGAGCCTTGCGCGTGGTGGATGGGCCGTCTGCCGGACGGGAGATCGTCGTCGATCGCGACTTCGCGGTCGGCCGCGAGGAGACGGGCAACGGCAACCTCGGTAACGACCCGGAGCTATCGCGCCGTCACGCGCGCTTCAGTTCGCTGGACTCCGGCGGCATCATGGTCGAGGACGTCGGCTCGACCAACGGCACGTTCGTCAACGGCACCCGGATCTCCGAGCCGCACCAGCTCGCGCCCGGGGACACGATCAAGATCGGCAAGACGACGCTGCAGTTCGAGGACTCGCAGGCCACCATGATCAGCGAGCGCCCGGCCGCTGCCGCAGCCGCCGCGGGCTCTGAGGTGATCGCCCCGGTCGCAACTCCGGCGGCGAGCGCGCCTCCGCCCCCTCCGGCGCGTCCCGCACCGCCCCCGGCGGCCGAGCCGCAGCCCGTCGCTGGCGCGGTGGCCGCGCCGCCGCCTGGGCCGCCGGCCGGATCGCCGCCGCCGGGTCCGCCCGGCCCGGCCAAGCCCGAGCGGCGCCGCCCTACCGCGCTGATCGTCATCGGACTGGCCGTGGCGGCCGGAGTGGTGATAGCCATCGTCGCCGCCACCGGCGGGAGCAGCAACGGCAGCAGCAGCACGCAGGCGTCGGCGCCCGTGACCAGCACCCCCTTGGTCCCCACCACCGGCGCGCCGGCGGCCAGCGCCACACCCGCCGCGACCACCACGCCGGCGGCCACCTCCACGCCCGCCCCCGCCCCGGCGTCGAGCGGCAGCTCGTCCACGAAGCCGACCCCGGCCGGCAGCACGCTGAAGCTGGGCCAGCCCGCGGTGATCGCCTACGACGACGCCTCAAATCACAAGAAGAGCACGATCCAGCTCACCCCGAGCCCGATCGAGCGCGGCTCGCTCGACGACTTCAAGAACGTCCAGCTCGACGCGGACCAGAAGACCTCGACGCCCTTCTACGTGAAGGTGTCGGTGAAGAACATCGGCACGGGTGACCTCTCGGGGGCCACACCGGCGAACTACATCGACGGCGTCGACGACCGCGGCCAGTCCCAGACCTCCGTCATCTTCTTCGGTGACTTCAGCCGCTGCGCGTCGGTCGACCCCAAGCACCTGAAGCCGGGCGAGTCATACAGCACCTGCCTCACCTATCTGATCCCCAAGGGCGGCTCGATCGTGGGGATGCGCTGGGTGCTCTTCGACCAGAAGACGGGCAAGTCGGATCTCAACTGGAAGTAGTCTCCGGTCCGGCATGGACTGGACCCTGGAAGTCGTGGTGCTGCCGGTGAGCGACATCGACCGCTCGGTCGCCTTCTACCGCGACCAGGTCGGCTTCCACCTGGATCACGACACGCGGAACGAGCACATGCACGTCGTGCAGCTCACGCCGCCGGGCTCGGGCTGCTCGATCGTGTTCGGCGACCTCCCGGCGTAGAACCAGATGGAGCCGGGCGCGATGAAGAGCCTCCAGCCCGCGGTGCGGGCGCGGGCGCCGATCGTCGTGACCGAACGCCTGCGGCTGCGGGAATTCAGCCGCGACGACCTCGACGAGCTGGCCGCGATGGTGGCCGACGAGCAGCAGATGAGCTTCTACGAGCGCCCGAAGACGCGGGCCGAGGCGTCTACCTGGATCGACCGCAACCTCGAGCTGTACGAGCGCTGCGGCTTCGGCTTCTGGGCGATCGAGCCGTCTGAGGCCGCGGGCCTCGCCGGCTACTGCGGCATCAGGCCAGTCGAGCTAGACGACGCGTCCGAGACCGAGATCGGCTGGCATGTGCACAAGCGGAAGTGGAACCAGGGGATCGCCAGCGAGGCGGCCGCCGCGGTGACTTGGCTGGCGTCCGAGCGCTTCGGGATTGGACGGGTGGTCGCGCTGATCCCTCCGGACCACCTTGCATCTCGCCGGGTGGCCGAGAAGATCGGCTTGCGCGAGGAGCGCGGGACGCTGTTCGAGGGCGAGCAGCTTGTGGTCTACGCGACTCCTCTCGTCCCGTAGGCCACGTTACGCTTGCCACATGCTCCGGATCAGGTTGCTCGGCGAGCTGGCCGTCGAGGCGGACGGCAAGCGCCTGTCGCCCCCGGAGAGCCGCCGCGCATGGACGCTGCTCGCCTGGCTCGCGCTGCACCCCGGCCCGCATTCGCGCGGCGAGCTCGCGGCGCGCTTCTGGCCCGACGTGCTCGACTCGAGCGCGCGCGCAAGCCTGCGCAGCGCGGTCTGGGCGCTGCGGCGCGCGCTGCTTCCGGCGGGCGCCGGCGGGCACCTGGTGGGCACGCGCGACACGATCGCGCTCGAGGACGTGTGGTGCGACGCCGTGGAGTTCGAGCGGCTGCGGTCGCAGGGCGAGCTCGAACAGGCGCTGGCGCTTTGCGGCGCCGGGGAGCTGCTGACGGGCCTCGAGGACGAGTGGGCACTGGCCGCGCGCGACGAGCAGCGCGAGGCCGAGGCCGAGGCGCTCGCCCGGCTCGCGGCCGAGACGCGCGCCGTGGGCGACCTCGACGCCGCCGCCGGCTGGGCGCGGCGGCGGCTCGCGCTCGATCCGCTGTCCGAGGCCGCGGCGCGAACGCTCATGGAGCTGCTGGCCGAGGCCGGCGATCGCGCGGGTGCGCTCGCGGTGTTCGGCAAGCTGCGCGAGCGCTTCCGCGACGAGCTGGGCATGTCACCGTCGAGCGAGACCCGCGAGCTCGCGGATGCGATCCGCGCGGGCACTCGCGAGGATGGGCCCGCGCTGGCCGGGCCGCCGCTCGTGGGCCGCGACGCCGAGCTCGGGCGACTGCTCGGCGCCTGGCGCGAGGCCGCCGGCGGCGCCGGCGGCGTGGTGTGCCTGAGTGGCGAGGGCGGCATCGGCAAGACGCGCCTGGCGACTGAACTGCTCGCGCGCGCTGCATCGGCTGGCGCCCGGAGCGCCGCCTGCGCCGCGCTCGATCTCGGCGGCAGCGCGCCGTTCGGCCTCTGGGCCGAGCTGCTGCGCGACCTCTGCCGCGACCTTCCCGTCCCGCCGCCCGACGCTGTCTGGCCCGCCGACGTGGCGCGGCTCGCGCCGCAGCTCGGCGCGCGCTTCGGCGCCGCCGGCACGCTCGCCGCCGGGGCCTCGCCCGAGCTCGAGCGGGCCCGCCTGTTCGAGGCGATCGTCGAGCTGCTCGAGTGGGCGGCGGCGGACCGGCCGCTCGCGCTGCTCTTGGAGGACGTGCACGTGGCGGACGCGCCCAGCCTCGAGCTCGCGGCCTACGCGGGCCGCCGCCTCGGCCGCCTGCCGATCCTGATGATCGTCACGCGCCGCGACCTGCCGCGGCCCGCCGAGGTCGACGCGCTCGAGCACGCGCTCAGGGCCCGCGGACTATTGCGGCTCGAGCTGGCGCTCGGGCCGCTGCCGCGCGGCGAGCTCGGCCGGCTCGTGGACTCGGTGGCGCAGCTCGACCACGACGACGTGGAGCGCGTGGTGTCGGCAGCCGAGGGCAACCCGCTGCTCGCCGTGGAGAGCGCCCGTGCGCTCGCCGGCGGCGAACGGACGCTGCCCGCCAGCCTGCGCGGCGCCGTGCGTGCGTCGTTCTCCACGCTCTCCCCCGACGCCCGCTCGCTGGCGGCCTTCGCCGCGGTGGCCGCGCGGGAGCTCGAGCCGGATGAGATCGAGACGCTGGCACTTGGCGGACTGCCGCACGCGGCCACGGAGGCGATCGACAGCGGGTTGCTCGTGGCCCACGAGGGACGGATCGGCTACCGCCATGCGCTGCTACGGGAGGCCGTCTACGCCGAGCTACCGGATCCGGAGCGCGCGTGGCTGCACGAGACGCTGGCGCGGGCGCTCGACGACGCCGCTTCGCCCGACCGCGCCGCCGAGGTGGCGCGCCACCTGCGCCTCGCGCACCGCGACGCGGCCGCCGTGGAACACCTGCGCCGCGCCGCGCAGCACGCCCGCGCGGTGGGCGCGCTCGCGGAGGCCCAGAGCTTCCTCGAGGAGGCGCTGCTGATCGGCGAGCCGGAGCCGCGGCTGCTGCTCGAGCTGGCCGAGGTGGCCGCGTGGCGTGGCGAGCGCGACAAGGCAGAGACGGCGTTCGAGCGCGCACTGGCCGACATCGACCACGCCGATGTGCAGGAACTCGCCGGCGCCTGGCTCGTGCGCGGGCGCTACATGCGCGGGGCGCTGTGCTTCCCGGCGGAGTCGCTCGACTCCTACCGGCGGACGCTCGAGCTGCTCGACGAGGCGGGGCTCGACCTACCCGAGTTCCGCGCGGAGTCGCTGGCCGGGTTCGCCTGGGCGGAGGCGACGGCGGGCGACCCGGACCACGTGGACGACCTGCTGCTGCGCCTGCACGAGGTGCTCGGGCGCAGCAGGCCGAGCGACATCCTCTCCCACGACGCCGCCAACGCGCGCGCCTACGCGCTGATCCGCAAGGGCCGGTACGTCGAGAGCTTCGGGCTGCTGATAGCCGCGGGCGAGGCGGCGCAGCGCGCCGGCCGGCCGGACATGGCCTACGCGGCCTGGGCCAACGCGTCGTGCTCGGCGGCGGCCGTAGGTGACTTCGGGCGGGCGCTCGAGTTCGCCGACCGCGGGCTCGCGATCCTCAACCGGCTCGGGCTCATCACCGTGCAGGTGCACCTGCTGGCGGCGCGCTCCCACATCCTGATCAGGCTCGGCCGGCTGGAGGACGCCCGTTCCGCCGCGCTGCTCGAGCACTCGCTGGCCGAGCAGGCCGGCGATCAGGTGGTGGTCGCCACCGCGGACCACGACCTGGCAAAGGTGGCGATGGCGGCCGGCGAGTACGAGTTCGCGGCCGGCCTGTTCGCCACCGCGCTCGACGGCCGCGCGAGGGTGAGCCGCCCGCTCACCCGGCTGGCGCGCGCCGAGGCGCTCGCTCACCTGGGTCGCCTCGATGAGGCCGAGGCAGAGCTGCGCGAGACCGCGCTCGAGCCTGTCGGCCCGGCGGACTTCCCAGACACTCTCGTGCCGCGCCTCACCCGCGTGCAGGGCCTGATCGCGCTCGGGCGCGGCGACCGGGCGCTCGCCGAGCGCCGCCTCGGCGAGGCCGCCGACGGCTGGCGCCGCCGCGCCGGCCGGACGGGCGACGGCGCGGAGTACGTGGCAAATCTGGTGGACCTCGGTCGCCCGCCCGTGCAGGGCCTCGTCGAGCCCGCGCTCGAGCTGGAGCGTGTGGAGGCCGAGTTGAAAGAGCTCCAAGCAGTGACGACCTGAGAGGAGAGACATGCCGTCATTTGCAGACACCGCCCGTAGCGACGCCCCTCCGGAGGAGGTCTGGAAGCTCCTCTACGACCCGTCGCGCTTCCCCGACTGGTGGGCGGGAGCCGCCAGCGTCGAGGGCATGCAGGACGACGGCGGCGGCAGCAAGACCTACACGCTCTACCCCGAGGGCTACCCGGACTTCCCGATGCCGCAGCTGCTCGAATCAGCTCGCGAGGGCAGCCACGTGGTGATCTCGTGCCAGGTGTCCGACCTGCGCTTCGAGTGGCGGCTCGAGCCCGACGGCGCCGGCACGCGGATCGACGTGCTGGTGGACATCCCCGAGAAGGAGGCGTTCCGGCTCGATCAGCAGCGCGACATGATCAGGCGCTCCCTGATGCGCCTGGCGCAGGTGGCCACGCCCGCACCGCTATAACGGGGGCGATGGAGGACCACTGGCTGGTCAAGCTGCCGCCCGACGCGCGGCCGCCCGTGAACGTGTTCGTGAACGGCGTGCGGCAGGCCGAAGGAAGCGACTACACAGTCCAGAAGGGCCACCTCGTGTTCACGAAACCGCTGGCAAAAGAGGGCAAGCTCGGCTTCTGGCGCTGGCTCCTGATTTTCCTCTCGATAGCGGGGACCTACCGCAGAAACGACTCAGTTGATGTTCAATATGAGGTGCAGGGTGTAAGCAGGGTGGCCACCGGATTGGACATTGAGGGTCCAAGCGGGGCCGCATGACCTACGCTTGAAGTCCCTTCTCCATGCGCATCGACCAACTTCTCGAGCACCAGCGGCCGGTTTTCTCCTTCGAGTTCTTCCCGCCCCAGACGGACGAGGGAATGGAGCAGCTGAAGCGCACGCTCTGGGACCTGAAGGACGACCAGCCGGGCTACGTGTCGGTGACCTACGGCGCCGCGGGCTCCACGCGCGACCGCACGGTGGAGATCACCAAGTGGATCAAGAAGGAGCTCGGCATCGAGGCGATGGCGCACCTGAGCTGCGTCGGCGAGCCGGTGGAGCGGCTGCGCTCGATCCTCGACGGCATCGCCGACTCCGGGATCGAGAACGTGCTCGCGCTGCGCGGCGATCCGCCCCGCGGCGAGACCGAGTGGAAGCCCACCCCCGGCGGCCTCCACTACTCCACCGAGCTGGCCAAGCTGATCTCCGACAACTACAACTTCGCGATCGGGGCCGCCTGCTTCCCGGAGGTCCACCCCGAGGCGCCGGACATGGCGCACGACATCAAGTTCCTCAAGGAGAAGGTCGCCTCCGGCGTCGGCTTCCTGATCACGCAGCTCTTCTACGACAACGAGCTCTACTTCAAGTTCGTGGAGGAGGCGCGCTCGGCGGGGATCACCGTGCCGATCGTCCCGGGGATCATGCCGGTGACCAACTTCAAGCAGATCAAGCGCATCACCGAGATGTGCCGCGCGGCGCTGCCCGAGCCGTTCGAGCGCGAGCTGGCCGAGCGCGCGGACGACCCCGAGGCGGTCACCGAGCTCGGCGTCGCGTACGCGGCGCTGCAGTGCGCGGACCTGCTCGCACGCGGCGCCCCGGGCATCCACTTCTACACGCTCAACCGCTCGCCGGCCACGCGCGCGATCCTCGCCGCCCTGCGCGGCGCGCACCCATGGGACCGCGTGGCCCAGCCGGTGTAGCTTCTCGGCCGTGCCGCTCGAGCTCGGCCTGTTCGGTGTGGGAACGCGTGGCCACTATGGCGGGGCCGAAGCGCACGCCCGGCGAGGGAGTGGAGGCGCTCGAGGAGGCGATTCAGATTCTCCGCGCGGGTTTCGATGGCGAGGAGACCGTGCTGGACGGGCCGCCCGAGCACTGGGTGGAGACGCTCGCCCGTCTGACGGAGCGACTGGGGCTCGGCGCGATCATCCTGCCGGCGCAGAGCCCGGAGCGGGTTGAGCGACTCGTGAGCGAGGTCGTGCCCGGGCTGCGCGCGGCCATCGGCGTGGGCTAGGCCGCCACCGCCAGCCAGCGCTCGGGATCGTCGTCCACCTTCTCGGCCTCGCCGAGGCGCTCGAGGTGGCGCAGGTAGCAGAGCGTCTCCGACAGTCCCCAGTTGACCATGATCGGCGTCAGCTCCTGTTCGCCCAGCAGGAACGGGACGATCTCGAACGGCGTGCGCCTCTCGCCGGCGATCGCGTCGCGCACCCGGCCGACTCGCTCCGCCACCGCGCTGCGGTTGGCTTCGATGTGCCCGGCCACGTCGCGGAACGGGCGGCCGTGCCCGGCCAGGCAGAGACCGGCGCCGAGCGGCTCCACCACGTCGAGGCTCGCGAGGAACTCGCCGGCGGGGTCGGGCGTCCAGCCGTAGTCGAAGTAGAGCGAGACGCGGCCGAGCAGGTGATCGCCGGATAGGAGCAGGCCGCGCTCGGGCTGGTGGAGCACCACGTGCGAGGGCGCGTGGCCGGGGGTCTCGTAGACGTGCCAGGGCCCGAGGTCGGTGTCCACCACCACGCCGGGCACGAGCTCGCGGTCGGGCAGGACGATCTTCACGATGCCGAGGCCCTGGCCCTTGCGCGCGGCCTGGTACTCGCGCAGCGCGGCCTCGGGCACGCCGCTCTGGCGCGCCACTTCGATGCGCCGCTCGAACGCGCGGTCCGGATCCTCGGCCGCGCGCGTCATGTGCTCGTGGCGCGGGTGCAGCCAGAGCTCGCAGCCGGAGGCTTCCATGATCGGCGCGGCCAGCCCGTAGTGATCCGAGTGCGCGTGCGTGCACACCAGCAACCGCACGTGTGCGGGGGTCAGACCCGCCTGGCTCAGCGCCTGCTCGAGCCGCTGCAAGCCGCCCGGCTCCGCCAGTCCGGTGTCCACGAGCACGACGCCGTTGGCCGCCGCGATCGCAAACGCGTTCACGTGCGGCACACCCGGCCAGCCGACGATCGGCAGCCGCAGTCGCCACAGGCCGCGCACGATCTGGTCCGCCCGCGGCAGGTTGCGCTTGCGCTGGGGACCGCTCACGCCGGGTCCACGAGCACGCCAGGGTTGAGAATGCCTTCCGGGTCGACTGCCTTCTTCGCCGCGCGCAGCGCGTCCGCGAACGGCTCGGGCCGCTGGCGGTCGTACCAGGGGCGGTGGTCGCGCCCCACCGCGTGGTGGTGCGTGATCGTTCCCCCTGCCGCCAGCACCGCCTCCGACGCGGCGGCCTTCACCTCGCCCCACTGCTCGAGCTCGCCGCCGCGCCTGGCGGGCGCCAGCAGCGTGAAGTACGGCGCGGCCCCGTCCGGGTAGACGTGGGTGAAGCGGCAGCTCACCGTGCCCGCCCCGTATTCCGACCGCAGCGCAGCCTCGGCCCGCTCGCGAACCGCAGCCACGAACTCCCCCATCCGGTCCCACGTCATGGCGGTCTCGAACGTCTCGCTGAGCACGCCCGCGGCAATCATCGTGTCGCGCAGGTAGGGCGCCTGGATAAACGCGGAACGCCACGCACCAACGCCATCGCCCCCGCCACCCGCCACCCGCCCCCCGAACTCCCGTGAACACTCAAGCGCCCTGTCCATCCAGGGCTCGACGGGGTGATCTGCGGATTCGAACCCCAGGACCAGCAGCGCCTTCCCCTCTGGCGCCGAGCCGGTCATCACCGCCTCCGCGGGGTCGAGCAGGCGGCAGTTCGACGGGTAGAGCCCGGCCTGGGAGAGCGCGCGCACGGCCTCGGCGCCGGCCGCGAAGCTTTCGAAGTGCACCGGCGCCGAGGCGCGGAACTCCGGCCGCGCCTGCACGCGCACCCACGCCTCGGTGATCACGCCGAGGATCCCCTCGGAGCCGACCAGCAGGCGGTCGGGGCTCGGGCCCGCGCCCGAGCCGGGCAGCCGCCGCGACTCCCAGACGCCCCGCGGCGTGAGCGCTCGTACCGACTCGACCAGGTCGTCGATGTGCGTGTAGAGCGTGGCGAAGTGGCCGCCCGCGCGCGTGGCGATCCAGCCGCCCAGCGTCGAGAACTCGAACGACTGCGGGAAGTGCCGCAGCGTCAGGCCGTGCTCGCGCAGCTGGTCCTCGAGCGCCGGCCCGGCGGCGCCCGCCTGGATCCGCGCCGCGCGCGACACCTCGTCGACCTCGAGCACGCGGTCGAGCCGCGTGAGGTCGATCGAGACAGCACCCGCGTAGCCGTCGCCCACCGCCGGCTCTACCCCGCCAACCACGCTCGTGCCGCCGCCGTAGGGGATCGCCGCGGCACGCGCGTCCGCGCACCACTCGAGCAGCCGGCGCAGGTCGTCCTCGTCGGCCGGCCGCGCCACCAGGTCGGGCGGGTGGTCGAAGCGGCCGCGGAACGCGCGCACTATGTCGCGGTAGGAACGGCCGTAGGCGTGCGAGGCGCGCTCGTGCGGGTCGGCCGAGCAGAGCTCGGCGAGCGCAGCGGGCGGCTCGAGCCGCGGCGGCGCCAGCTCGACGGCCGACAGCGGCACCGGCTCCTCCGCCTCGAGCGGCTCGAAGCCGAGATGCGAGCGGATCCCCGCCGCAGCGGCACTCACCTCCTCCGGAGACGGCTGCTGGTCCTCGTAGCCCCAGCCCCAGTGCTTGCGTCGGCGGATGGCGAGCGTCATTGCTGTGTGAACAATGTCACGGGAACGAACGCCGCCCGCGCCTCGTCTTCTCATTCGTGGCAACGAACTCAGGTTCCGGGATCTGAGTGTTGCCATCCGTGGCTGGGCGGCGGCGACCCTACTGACCGGGGTCGTCGCCGTGCCTGGGTTTTCAGTCAGCCGCGCAGGACGGTGAAGCGCAACACACGCCCCGGGGTCGAGGGGTTGCCCATGCTGTCCACGGCGACGAGCGTGACCTTGTAATGCGCGGGCACCAGGTTGCGGGTGCCGATCTTCCCGGAGAAGTGCTTCGTATTGGAACCCTCGACGCCGACCTGCTTGAAGCTCCCCGAGCGCACGTAGTAGGCGCAGTGCTTGTAGCGCTTGTTCTGGCGGCTGAGCCGGCGGCAGTGGCCTCCCACCACGCGCCCCTGCGCGCCGCGGTCGAGGAAGAAGAAGACCTCGGCCCTCTTCGAGAGGTCGTAGCGGAAGGTGGTGCCGAGCGCGACTCCGGCCTTGACCTCGGCGGTTCCATGGGGATCGACCGCGAAGTGGCGCGGGCTCATGCTCGCGTGGCTGATGTGAGGCGCGTCGTCGGCCTTCGGCAGCGCGCCAAGCGCGGGAGCGCATGCGGCTGCAACCGCAATAGCGGCCAGCCCGACCGCCGCCGGACGAAGAGGATGATTGCCAGTGGTCGTGGAAGTCTCCGCGGGTCCACGTTGCAGTCTAGATACGCCCGCCAGTCCCGTCCCGTTCTCTACAGTTCATTCGAAGCCAGATGGCCACACGAACAACCGTCGAGATCACCATGCCCCAGATGGGCGAGTCGGTGACCGAGGGCACGATCCTCGAGTGGCATAAGCAGGTAGGGGATCCAGTCGACCAGGACGAGGCGTTGATTGACGTCTCGACCGACAAGGTCGACACAGAAGTGCCCGCACCGGTCGCAGGAACGCTGACGAGAATCCTCGTCCAGGCGGATGAAACCGTACCCGTTGGCACCGTCCTCGGCGAGATTGAGGTTGGCGCCAACGGCTCTGCGGACGGCGGACTGGGGACTGCGGACCCCGAGCCGTCAGGCGAGTTGCTCGATGTCGAGTTTCCGCAGATGGGCGACTCCGTCACCGAGGGGACGCTGCTCGAGTGGCTGAAGCAGCCCGGTGACCCGGTGGCCGTCGAGGAGGGGCTGGCCGAGATTTCGACCGACAAGGTCGACGCGGAGCTGCCCTCGCCGGCGGCCGGCACGCTGGCAGAGATCCTCGTTCAGGCGGACGAGACCGTGCCGACGGGCACCGTGCTGTGCCGCCTCGCGGTCGGGGGTCCACAGCCCGCAGCCCCCAGTCCGCAGGCCGATACCCCGCCACCCGCCGCCAGCCCCCCGCCACCCACCGCCGGCAACGGCGCCCAGAACGCGACCCCCGTCGCCGCGCGTATGGCCAGCGCGCACGGGCTGGACGTCAGCGCGATCGCGGGCAGCGGCCCACGCGGGCGCGTGACCAAGGAGGACGTCGAGGCCGTGATCAGCGGCAACGGCGCGAGCGCTCCGGCAGCAGCGGCGCCCGTCTCCCCCGACGACGCCACCGCCAAGCCGATGCGCGGTCCCGCCGCCACGCTCGCGCGCTTCATGAACGAGAGCCGCTCGATCCCAACGGCCACGAGCTTCCGCACTGTCACCGTCGACCAGCTCGACTCCCGCCGCAAGGACCTCAAGAACGCCGGCAAGAAGCTGTCGTTCACGCACCTGATCGCGTGGGCGATCGTCGAGGCCGCGCGGGACATGCCGGTGATGGGCAACGCCTACGCCGAGCTGGACGGCAAGCCGCAGCGGGTCGAGCCCGCGGGCGTGAGCATCGGCCTCGCCGTGGACGTCGAGCGCAAGGACGGCACGCGCTCGCTCGTCGTCCCCGTGATCCAGCGCGCCGGCTCGCTCGGCTTCAACTCCTTCGTGGCCCGATACGACGAGCTCGTGGTGGGCGCGCGCGACAACACGCTGCCGCCCGAGGCCTACCAGGGCGCGAACATCACGCTCACCAACCCGGGCGGCATCGGCACCGTTGCGTCGGTGCCGCGGCTGATGCCGGGTCAGGGCACGATCGTGGCCACCGGGGCGATCGGCTTCCCGCCCGGCCTGGGCGCGGTGGCGCCCGACAAGCTCAAGGAGCTCGGCGTCCAGAAGGTGATGACGATGACGAGCACCTATGACCACCGGGTGATCCAGGGCGCCGAGTCGGGCGCCTTCCTGCGCCGCATCGACAAGCTGCTCCAGGGCGAGGACGGCTTCTACGAGTCGGTCTTCGCGGCGCTCGACGTCACGCTCGACACCACGCCGCGTGACGGCGCCGGTCCCGTCACGGCCGCCGAGCCCGCGCCGTCCCAGGTCACGCCGGCGCTCACGGGTGCGCCCGACGAGGCCCTGCTCCAGGCGGTGCAGGCGGCCACCTCGCTCGTGAAGGCGCACCGCATGCACGGGCACCTCGCCGCGCACCTCGACCCGCTCGGCTCGGAGCCCGTGGGCGACCCGGCGCTCGAGCCCGAGACCGTGCACCTCACCCCCGAGCTGATGCGCGCCATCCCAGCTTCCGTGCTGCGGGTGGCCGTTCCGGGCGACACCTTCGCCGACGCCCTGCCGCACCTGCAGGAGACCTACTGCGGCACGATCGCCTACGAGATCGAGCACATCGCCGACCACCGCCAGCGCGTGTGGCTGCGCCAGACGATCGAGTCCGGCGCCCACCGCGAGCCGCTGTCGCAGGAGGAGAAGCGCCATTTGCTCGAGCGGCTGTCCGAGGTGGAGGCGCTCGAGAGCTACCTGCACAAGGCGTTCCTCGGCAAGAAGCAGTTCTCGATCGAGGGCATCGACGTGCTCGTGCCGATGCTCGACGAGACGCTCACCCGGGCCGCGGGCGCGGGCGCCCGCGAGGTCGTGCTGGGCATGGCGCACCGCGGCCGCCTGAACGTGCTCGCACACACCGTCGGCCGGCCGTACCAGACGATCCTCGTGGAGTTCGAGGGCGAGCAGAACCCCGACGCCGACACCGCGATGCCCGAGGGCGGCACCGGCGACGTGAAGTACCACCATGGCGCCTCCGGCACCTACAGGCTGCAGGGCGACAAGGCGATCACAGTCACGCTCTCACCGAACCCGAGTCATCTCGAGATCGTCGACCCGGTGATCGAGGGCCGCACGCGCGCCGACCAGACGAGCCGCAAGGGGCGCGAGCCGATTCACGACCCGACGGTCGTGATGCCGGTGCTGATCCACGGCGACGCCGCCTTCCCCGGCCAGGGGGTGGTGTCGGAGACGCTCAACCTCCAGGCGCTGCCCGGCTACACCACCGGCGGCACGCTGCACGTGATCACCGACAACCAGCTCGGCTTCACCACCGACCCGCAGGACAGCCGCTCCACGCGCTACGCCTCGGACCCGGCCAAGGGCTTCGACGTGCCGATCATCCACGTCAACGCCGACGACGTGGAGGCCTGCATCGCCGCCGTGCGCCTGGCCACCGCCTTCCGCGAGCGCTTCGGCCGCGACGCCCTGATCGACCTGATCGGCTATCGCCGCTTCGGCCACAACGAGACCGACGAGCCGGCCTACACCCAGCCGCTCATGTACGAGAAGATCAAGAAGCATCCGCCGGTGCGCAAGCTGTACGCGGACCGCCTCGTCGCCGAAGGCGTGGTCACCCAGGAGGACGCCGATGCGATGGCCGCCGAGGCCTACAAGGCGCTGGCGGACGCGCACGCCGACCTCAAGGCCTCGCTCGCGAGTCCCGGGCACGACACCGGCGAGCACCAGCTGGACCGCACGGCCAGCGCCGAGCCCGTCACCGCCGTCCCGGCCGACACGCTGCGCTCGCTCAACGAGCAGCTGCTCAGGGTGCCCGAGGGCTTCAACCTGCACCGCAAGCTCAAGCCGCAGATGGACAAGCGGCGCGGCGCGTTCGACGAGGGCGCGATCGAGTGGGCGCAGGCGGAGGAGCTGGCGTTCGCCTCGTTGCTGCTCCAGCAGGTGCCGATCCGGCTCACGGGCCAGGACACCGAGCGCGGCACGTTCAGCCAGCGCCACCTCGTGTTCCACGACTCGCAGACCGGCCAGCGCTTCGCGCCGATCCAGAATCTGTCGGGCGCCACCGCGCCCTTCGAGCTGCACAACAGCCCGCTGTCCGAGGCCGCCTGCCTCGGCTTCGAGTACGGCTACAGCGTGCAGGCGCCGGAGGCGCTCGTGCTCTGGGAGGCCCAGTTCGGCGACTTCGTGAACGGGGCCCAGGTGGTGATCGACCAGTTCCTCGTCTCGGGTCTCGCCAAGTGGGGCCAGACCACGCGTCTCACACTGCTCCTGCCACACGGCTACGAGGGCTCCGGGCCCGAGCACTCGAGCGGCCGCATCGAACGCTTCTTCCAGCTCGCCGCCGAGGGCAACATCCGCGTGGCCAACTGCACAACGCCCGCGCAGTACTTCCACCTGCTGCGGCGCCAGGCACTCGTGCAGAAGCAGCGCCCGCTCGTGGTGATGACGCCAAAGAGCCTGCTGCGGCTGCCGGCCGCCACGTCCAAGCTCGAGGACCTGACCGGCGACAGCCAGTTCCACGCCGTGCTCGACGACCCGACGCTCACCGGCCCGCGCGAGAAGGTCACGCGGCTCGTGCTCTGCACCGGGAAGATCTACTACGACATCGTCGGCTCCGAGGAGCGCGCGCGGGCCGACCATGTGGCTGTCGCGCGTGTCGAGCTGCTCTACCCGTTCGCCTCCAACGAGCTGCGCGAGCTGATCGCGAGCTACCCGTCGGTCGACGAGGTCGTCTGGGTGCAGGAGGAGCCGAAGAACATGGGCGCCCGCGCGTTCATGAAGCTGCGCATGCTCGACGAGCTGCTCGGCGAGAACCTGCGCTACGAGTATGTCGGCCGCGAGTTCCGCGCCAGCCCGGGCGAGGGCTACCCGGCCGCGCACCGCGCCGAGCAGATGCGCATCGTGCGCGCCGCGCTCAAGCTGCCGGAGTAGCCCTCGTCAGCGCTTGACGCGCTGGCGCTCGGCGAGCTGGTCGGCCACGCCGGTGTTGTCGAGCCTGCGGGCCACCGCGGCCACGGGCCCGGGAGCGATGCCGGCGAGCCAGGCGCTCGCCCGCATCTGCAGCGGCGCGACGTCGATCTCGCCGCGGTCCCGCTCGATGCCGCGCACCACGGCGTCCGCCACCTGCTTGGGCGAGCGCGTGGGCATGAACGGCGGCAGCTTCACGCGCGCGTCGGCGAACATGCCCGCCTCGCGGATGAACCCGGGGAACACCACCGTCACCCCCACGCCGCTGCCGCGCAGCTCGTCGCGCAGGCCAGAAGCGAAGCCACGCAGGCCGAACTTCGTGGCCGAGTAGACCGAGCCGCCGCCGGTGGCGATCTTGCCGGACATCGACGAGATGAACACGAGATGGCCGGAGCCGCGCTCGGTCATCCGCGGCTGGAGCTCACGCGCGAGCTGGATAGGCGCGCGCAGGTTGACGTCGAGCGCGCGGTCGATCTCGCCGGGGCTGAAATCGTCGAGCCGCCCGGCCGCCGGCAGCGCCGCATTCGCCACGAGGATGTCCGCATCGGACACCTCGCCGAGCAGGGTCTCGACGCCCTCCGCGGTCGACAGGTCCGCCGGCACGATCTCCACCCGCTCGCCGAGTTCGTTCGCGAGTCGTTCAAGCGCCTCCGTGCGCCGCCCGCTGAGCACGAGTGAAGCGCCGCGCTCGTGCAGTGCGTGCGCGATTGCCTCGCCTATGCCGCCGGACGCGCCGGTGAGGAGCGTCCGCCGCCCGCCGATCTCCATGGCGGCGGATCGTAGCCGGGTCGGGGCGTCGCTACGACGCTTCCGCCGCGCGGCTCTCGCGCTTGCTGCGCCAGAGCGCATTGTCGGCGTGCGCCAGCAGGGCGTCCGCCGTGGTGCCGTGGTCCGGATAGACCGCGTAGCCGATCGAGGTGGTGAGCGGGAAGTCGCCCACGCGCACCCGCCGCAGCGAGCGCTGGAGCCGGCGCGCGAGCGCGAGGGCGTCGACCGGTCCCGACTCGGGCGCGAGCACCGAGAACTCGTCGCCTCCCTGGCGGGCGACCGTGTCCTGGCCACGCACGGTGTCCACCAGCACCTCACCGACGCGGCGCAGCAGCCGGTCGCCCTCGAGGTGGCCGTGCGCCTCGTTCACCGCCTTGAAGTCGTTCAGGTCGAGCAGCTCGAGCACGAAGCGGCGGTTGTGGCGGCCATGCCGCGCGATCTCGTAGTCGAGCCGCTCGTAGAGCGTGCGGTAGTTGCCGACACCCGTGAGCGGGTCGCGCTCGGCCGCGGTGCGCATGGCGTCCTGGCCGATCTCGAGCCGCTCGCGCAGGAAGGCGACCACCGCCGCGGCCACCACCAGCGTGGGCAGCGCCACCAAGGTGAGCACGAGGTTGTCGCGAGCGGTGTCGGGCGCGTAGAGCATCGGTGCCGCCAGCGCAGCGGAGGCGAGGGCCACGTGGCCGGTCACCGAGGCGCGCTCGCAGAACGCGAGCGCCGCGAACACCACCACGAAGACGTAGAGCCACGAGACCACGTTGCCGTGGGGGCCGAGCGCCCAAACGGAGAGAGCGACCTCGATCGTGGCGGCGATCGGCACGAGGTGGAACCACGACGCGCTCAGGCGGTCCCACGGGATCGCGAAGCACGCCATCCCGGAGAGGAGAGCGAGCAGCGGCAGGATGTTGACGGCCGCCGGCGGCGTGGGGTGCTCCATCAGCCGGTAGGCCGGCACGGTCGCGACGCCCCCCGCGGAGAAGAGGATCCCCGCGATGCGCCCGATGGCGCGCCTGCCGGCGGCGTCGTTCTCCCAGAACGCTGGTTGGGTTGTGTCTAGAAGAACGCGCGACATCGATCGGCAGGGGCCCCCTTCGATGAGGTATCGACGCGCCTCTTCTGGCGCTTGAGGAAAACGGCGATGCGGGGCAGACGCGTCACGCGAGACATGCGAGTCTCGTCCTAGAGGGCATGACCACCGATCAGCTCGACAGCCTGCGCGAGACGAAGACGATTCTGCTGACCACCTACAAGCGCGATGGCACCCCGGTCGCGACGGCGGTGAGCATCGCGTTCGACGGCGAGCGCGCCTTCTTCCGCACCTGGCACAAGGCGGGCAAGGCCAAGCGGCTGCGCCGCAACCCCGCCGTTGAGGTCGCACCCGCGACGGTCGGCGGCAAGGCCACCGGCCCCTCGTTGCACGCGCACGCGCGACTGCTCGAGGGCGCCGACGCGCGGCGCGCGGCCAAGGCACTCGCTAGCCGCCACCGGCTGCTCCAGGCGGTGCTCGTCCCGGTCACGCACCGGCTGATGCGCTACCGGACCGTGCACTACGAGCTGCTGCCTACCAGCGACCCCGGTGCACAACCTCGTCGAACGGCCGCCGGTTCGGCCGTCTGATCGGCTTGAGCGGCCGATCCGCCGGATAGCCGAGGTCGAGCAGATACGCCGCATAACGGTCCTCCGGCAGCCCGAGCACCTCGCGCGCGAGCTCCTGATCGCCCACCGCCGAATGCCCCGTCCCGATCCCCAGATCGGCCGCCGCGACCATCATCGCCATCGTCGCCTGCCCGATGTCGTACTGAGCCCGATCCCGCTCCCCGGGATCGTCCGTCACCGGCGCAATCAGCGCAACAGTCGCCGCCGACTCAGCCACGTGCCCACCCCCACGCCACACCTTGGAGAGCCGCTCGAGCTGCCCCCGATCGGTGACAACCACGAAGTCCCAAGGCTGCCAATTCCGCGACGACGGAGCCCTACGCCCAGCCTCGAGAATCCGGTCGAGATCAGCGTCAGAAACAGGCCGCCCATCGAACGAGCGGACATTGCGACGCGACGTGATCGCATCCCACGTTTCCACGGGAGCGCACAGTACTCCACGCGCCGAAAAGCAAGCACATCAAGGAAGAGGACCGGGCATTGTGCACTCGCACATGCCCGGGCCGATGACGCAGAGATGCGCCGCTTTGCAGGCGCGTGACGCGAGCGACCGGACTCGAACCGGCGACCTCCGGCGTGACAGGCCGGAGACGAGGGTCTGTTCGCTCTGGAATGCGGAGGCTGTCGCGGGGAAATGCCCGTATTTATGGGACAAGTTCACGCGCGCTCTAGTGAGCGCCGGATCCGGGATCACGCGCGCGACGGGGTCACCTGAGGGCTCGCGATAAATGGCCGCGAGGCGCCGGGAAGGCAAGGCCGCTTCCTGGTTCAGCCCCAGCACGAAGTGACCCTTGTTACCTTCCGCTGAAGGTCGCTGCACAGGCCTATTTCGGCACCTATAGCTCCGGAACGGCCCCGCAAATATTCTCTATCTTCGGGCGCTCATCGCTCCGGAAGACACTAGATATCGCTTGATAGAGGGCTTGGTCGCGCTTACCGTTTCGTATATCGGCGGTCTATTCGTGGTTTATACTTCCACCTATGAGAAGTGGGGGACTGACCGATGAGACGCGTTGGAAGGAGGCCGACAAGGCCCTTGCGGCCCAGCAGGCGGGCCCGCACGGCCTAAGCGCGCATGC
>DASXNY010000105.1:0-16161 GCA_036494715.1 Thermoleophilaceae bacterium | reverse complement strand
ATCAGCTACACCCTGAGCGAGGCCGCCACCGTCAAGCTGACGCTCGCGAAGGCCACGACCGGCCGCAAGGTCAACGGCGTGTGCGTGCGCAAGACCAGGCGCAACAGCGGCCGCCGGCACTGCACCCGCTTCGTGCAGGTGGGCGGCACCTTCAACGGGCCGGGCAAGGCGGGCGCCAACTCGCTCGCGCTGCCGAGGGTCCACGGGCGCAAGCTCGGGCCGGGTCGCTACAGGCTGACGATCGCGACCACCGACGCGATCGGCAACACGCGGACGACAACCGAGTCGTTCCGGATCAAGCCGAAGCCCAAGCCGAAGAAGAAGAAGAGCTAGCCGATCGTGCGCTGGAAGTGGGTGAAGTGCATGCCCACGACCAGCAGCAGCGCGAGACCGAGATAGACCGCGCCCACCGCGAAGCGAGTGCCCCTGCTCACGTCGTGGTAGGCCTGGTGCTCGGGCGACTTGCGCAGCTTGAAGCGGCGCCAGGCCTCGAGCCCGGCGAACAGGACGATGATGAAGATGATCGGGTTGGGGAACAGCACGGCGGCCACGAGCAGCGCCACGAAGCCGACGATCCAGAGGAGCGGGGAGATCGCCGCCATCGCCCGGCCGCCGTCGAGCGGGACCACCGGCAGCAGGTTGAACAGGTTGAGGAAGAAGCCGATGAACGCGAGCGCGCGGAAGAGGTTGTTGCCGGTGGCCGCGTAGAGCGCGAGCGGCACGAGGCAGCCAATCGTGCCGAGCACCGGGCCGGCGAGGCCGACGCGGGCCTCGACGGCGGCGTTCTTCGGCATCTCCTTCATGCCGATGTAGGCGCCGAGGAAGGGGATGAACACGGGCGCGGTGGCCTTCATCCCTTCGCGCCGGAGCTGGATCGCGTGGCCCATCTCGTGAACCAGCAGCAGCAGCACGAAGCCGACGCCGAACTGCCAGCCCCACAGCAGCGCGTAGGCCCCGATCGAGACGATCATCGAGCCGGCGGTGGCGAACAGCTTTGCCTTCGGGAGGAGCAGCAGCAGGAACTTGAGCTGGGCGCCGGCCTTCGCGATCAGCGCGCCGAGCGCAGCGATGCCCGCGCCGATGCGCTTGAACAGGCCGCGGTCCTCGCGCACGGGCGAGGGCGGCTCATAGCTCGGGTCCGGCTCTACCGGTCGCCAGACCGGCAGCTCTTCGCTGGTCTGCTCCATAGCTCAATTGTGGCAGCGTTATTCCCGTTCCCAGCGCAGTTCGCCGTCCTTCACGCAGTTCTTACGTTCGAAGCCGAGGCGCCGCGCGACCCGCACCGAGGCCGAGTGCTCCGGGTGGATGTGCGCCACGAAGGCCGTGATGCCCTGGTCGCGGAGCCAGGCGATCACGGCGCTCGTGCCCTCGGTCGCGTAGCCGTTGCCCTGCGCGCTCGTTGAGATGACCCAGGCGAGCTCGGCGCTGCCGTCCTCGCTCACCGTTGCCTGCACGGTGCCGATGGCGTCGCCGTCCTCGCGCCGGCGCGCCACCCAATTGAGCCAGACCTGCCTGCCGTCGGGCGAGCGGCCGCCGGTCTGGCGCAGATAACGGGCCGCGAGCTCCGCCTCAGACGGCGGTTCGCCGCCGATGTACTCGTAGGTGGAAGGGTCGGCGAGCACGTCGACCATCTCGGCCGCGTGCTCGACGCGCAGCGGCTCGAGCGCCAGGCGCTCCGTGGTCAGCGGGCTAGGATTGATGGAGAACACAGGGGACGACAGGCTTCGACGTGGACGTTCCGTGTGGGTAGTTGCGAGTCGAGGTCCCCGGTAGGCCTCGTTAAACAACCGGGAAAACCATAAGTGCGGACGATCACACGTTCGCCCTTGCTGCCTAGAACCAACTAGGTGAGTGAGGTGTCGGTCTCGCTTCGGCCTGCGGGCGAGAACACCGGCATCAGCTAGCAGGCCAAGCCCGCGCCGAGTGCCTTCGGCGGTGCGGGGACTCTAAGAGGGCTGGTCTCCCGTAACCCTGCCGGCGCGGCAATCGGGAGGCGAGATCCAGAGCGCCGGCTACGCTCGTAGAAACTGCCCGACACGCGCCCGCGGACGTGGGTTCGATTCCCACCGTCTCCATCATTTCTGAGAACCGCCACGAGGACGCGGCTATCTGAGCGTGGTCGAGGCGGTCGTACCGCGGTGCTGCCAGGAGACGACGTGCCCGTCCAGCGTCAGGTTCGAGATCCCCTGGCCCGCGGGCTCGTCGCCGCTCTCGCAGTCGAGCGTGCGGGTCCCGACGCGGTCGACTGCGATCACCGCCGCGCCGATGTTGTCGCCCTTGGGACAGGGCCCGCCGCCTCCCAGGTTGAGCGCCTGGATGAACGCGAGCGAGCCGCGGTTGTCCATCACGAACGTGGGGATGTCAGTGTCGGCGGCGGCGTCCAGGCGCGGAGCCACGCGGTGGACGGAGCGCCCGTAGCGCACGTTCACCGAGAAGACCTGGTCGTACTGGCCGTCGGGATCGAAGAGCTGCGACGTGGCGAACCCGATGTAGTGGCCGACAATCACCGGCGGGGCCGCGTTGCTGAGCAGGCCGTCCTCATACGAGTTCGTGGGGTAGAGCAGCGTGACCCGGTGTGTCGGGCGCCAGCAGCTGTAGAGCTTGCGGTGGAGCTTGAAGACCCGGATCTGGGCGGTGCTGACCTTCAGCGTGGCCGCCCGGGCGGTGCACTTCGGCAGCTTGGCTTTCTTTGCTTGCGCCGCCGGAACGAGCGCAAGCAGGAGCGCGGCTGCGGCCGCGGCGAACGCGATGCGCGTGCCCGACATCGGATCACCCTAACTCAGCCGCTGCGGCGCGTACCGCGGCGAGCAGCGCCTGAGTCGAGGGCCGCGCGGCGTCCGCCGCGCGCGTGACGGCGAAGCAGGCGCGGTCGACGTGGCCCTCGGCGATCGCACGCAGCGCGATCGGGGAGCGGCGGCCGAAGAGGGCGAGCTCCGGCAGCAGCGCCACGGCGAGGCCGCGTGATGCCACCTCGAGCGCGACGTTGGCGTCGTTGGCGCGGTGGCGGATGTCGGGCTCGAAGCCGCCGAGCTCGCGGCAGGTGCGGCGGGTCACCTCCTCCCAGCCCATGCCGGGGTGGCCGGTGGTCCAGGCCTCGTCGGCGAGCTCGGCGAGGGGCACCGCGTCTCGGTGCCGGCGAGCGGCCGGATGGCGCGGCGGGAGGACGAGGTGCACGGGGTCGCGCAGTAGCTCGTGGCGCTCGAGCCCGGCGGGGAGCCGCCAGGGTCCGTGCTGCCACTCGTCGCCGAGCACCAGATCGACGTCGCCGAGCGCCAGCGCGGGCAGCGCGTCCTCCGGCTCGGCCTCCACCAGCTCGCAGCGCAGCCGCGGCGCCTCGCGGGCGAGTGCCTGCATGGCGGGCAGCGCGAGTCGCAGCGACATCGACTGGATCGCGGCGATGCGACCGCGTCCGCTCACGCTGCCGGCGGCGGCCGCCAGCTCGGCCTCGGCGAGCGCGGCGCGCTCGAGCAGCGCGTCGGCGTGCTCCACGAGCACGAGCGCCGGATCGGTGAGCCGCACGCCGCGCCCGGCGCGCTCGAGGAGAGGCACGCCTGCCTCGCGCTCGAGGATCGCGAGCTGCTGCGAGACGGCCGACGGCGTGAACTGCAGGGCATCGGCCACCGCGGCGATCGTCCCGCGCTCGTTCAGCTCACGTAGCAGCCGCAGTCGCCGGAGGTCCAGCACAGTTAAGGAACCCTACAGCTTCAAAGCAAGAAATCGGAATTGTTTCTGATGCTTCCTTCAGCGACCCTTTCCACATGCGCACGTCGGGAACGCTCCTGTGCCTCGGATCCGGGGCCGCCTTTGGCGCGATGGCCATCTTCGGCAAGCTCGCCTACGGCCAGGGGACGACCGTCGGCACGCTGTTGTCGGTGCGCTTCCTGATGGGGGCCGCGTTGTTCTGGATCCTGGTGCTCGCGTACGGCGACTTGCGCCACCTGCGCGAGCTCGGCCGCCGCGATATCGCGCTCGCTCTCGGGCTGGGCGCCTTCGGCTACGCGCTGCAGGCCGGCTGCTACTTCGTCGCGCTCGAACGGATCGACGCCGGGCTGCTGTCGTTGCTCCTCTACACGTTCCCCGCGATGGTGGCCGCAATGGCGGTGGTGCTCGGTCGCGAGCGCCTGACACGCCGCCGCCTCACGGCCCTTGGTCTGGCGCTCGGCGGGCTCGTGCTCGTCGTAGCCGGCGCCGGCACGGGTGCGCTGAACGGGCTCGGCGTGGCGCTCGGGCTGGGCGCAGCCGTGGTCTACACCACCTACATCCTTGTCAGCCAGGGGGTGGCTGGGCGCGTGCCGGCGCGCCTGCTGTCGGCACTCGTCTGCACCGGTGCCGCCGCCTCACTGACGCTGAGCACGGCGCTGATCGGGCAGTTCCGGCCCGGCGCGGTGACGATCGGCGGCTGGGGCTGGCTCGCGTGCATCGCGGCCGTGTCGACCGTCGGCGCGATCGGG
Organism: Thermoleophilaceae bacterium; assembly: GCA_036494715.1. Lineage (GTDB taxonomy): Bacteria > Actinomycetota > Thermoleophilia > Solirubrobacterales > Thermoleophilaceae > JAICJR01. The sequence continues at coordinate 11,710 of DASXNY010000105.1, read as the reverse complement.
CTCTTCTTCGCGGGGCTGCGCCGCGCCGGGCCAACGACCGCCTCGATCCTCGCCACGGTCGAGCCGCTCGTCACGGTGCTGCTCGCGTTCCTCGTCTTCTCCGAGCGGCTCGGCGTCGTGCAGCTGATCGGCGGCGCGTTCGTGCTCTCCGCGGTGATCGTGCTCAATCTGCGGGTCCGGCGCGCGCCGGTGCCGGCGGTCGCCTCCGCGCCCGCCTAGCATCACGCCCGTGCGGATCGCCGTGCTCGCGGACATCCACGGGAACCTGCCGGCGCTGCGTGCCGTGCTCGCCGAGATCGATGCCGAGCCGGTAGACGCGCTTGTGATCGGCGGCGACGTGGTGGGCGGGCCGCTCGTGCGCGAGGTGCTCGAGCTGCTGCGCGCGCGGCCGGAGTCGCTGCACTGGGTGAGTGGCAACAGCGAGCGCGAGGCGATCGCCGTGTACGAGGGCGAGCCGCCCTCGGACGACGCGGCCGGTCAGGCGGCCGCGTGGACCGCGAACGCGCTCGACGACGAGTGGCGCGACCAGATCGCCTCGTGGCCGATCGCGCTCGTGCTCGACGGCGTGCTGTTCTGCCACGGGTCGCCGCGCCGCGACGACGAGATGCTGACCACCGCAAGCCCGGACGAGGTGTTCGCGGAGGCGCTCGGCAGCGTGGCCGAGCCGCTGGTGGTCGGCGGTCACTCGCACCGCCAATTCATTCGTACTGTGCGCGAGGGCCTGACCTACGCGAACGCCGGCAGCATCGGGCTCCCGTACGAGGGACGACCGGGCGCGTTCTGGATGACGGTCGCGTACGGCGAGCCCGAGCCGCGTGCGACGAGCTACGACCTGGACGCTGCCGTCGAAGAGCTCCGTGCCGCCGGCTACGCCGAGTTCGACGATCAGCTCACGCCGTCGCTGCTCGAGCCGGTGGACGCCGACTGGGTGGCCACGTTCTTCGAGCACCTCGCCGGCCGCCGCCCGCACCCGGACGAGCCCCCGGCCTAGAGCAGCTCGGCGAGCCAGCCGGACACGGCGGCGGACACCTGTCCGGTGGTGCGGAGCGAGTGGTCGCCGGGCACGCGCACGACCATACGGTTCGGCCCGTCGGTGGGCATCCCGAACGGATCACGCTCGCCCTGCACGACGAGCACCGGCACCTCGACGGCATCGAGTTCGGGCAGCCGGCTCTTGCTGGGATCGTCGCCCTTGCCCGGCGCGTGCACGGGGAAGGCGAGGCAGAGCACGGCCATCGCGCCGACCTCGGCGGCAGTGCGGCACGCCACGCGCGCGCCCGCGGAGCGTCCACCGCACACGAGCGGCAGCCCGGCGAGTTGGCCGGCATGCAGTTGCGATACGACCGCGATCCAGGAGGCGTCGAGTTGCTTCGCAGGCGCGGGGCTGCGGCGCCCGGCCACGACATAGGGCTGTTCCACGAGCGCAACGCTCACTCCTTGCGAGCGCGCCGCGTCGCTTGCCGCGACCAGGTCGCCGGCGCCGATCCCGCCACCCGCTCCGTGCCCGAGCACGAGCGCCGCTGCCGGCGCCTCGACCGCTTCGAGCTTCACCCGAGCGGGGCCGTGAGGCGTGTCGAGCTCGACCACCCCGCGAGGGTAGCTGGCGGCCGAAGCGGTCGAGGCGCGCAACAATGTCAGTCCGTGCTCCGCGCAGCGCTCGCACTGTCACTCGTGTTCGCGACCCCGGCGGCCAGCTTCCACTCGTCGATCGAGCCGCTGCCCGCGTCGGTCAAGAGCGAGCTGAAGAGCGGCGGCTTCTGGCACAAGGGCTGCCCGGTCTCGCTGTCGCAGCTGCGCGTCCTCACCGTCACGTACCGCGGGTTTGACAAGCACAACCACAGCGGCCAGCTGATCGTGAACGCGAGTGCCGCGCCCGCGCTGGCGAACGTCTTCCACCAGCTCTACCGGCTGCACTTCCGAATTCATCACATGCAGATCTCCGACTACTACGGGCCGAAGGGCCAGCGCCCGGCGGACACCGACGTGACGGAGTCGTTCGAGTGCAGGCAGGCCGCCGCCTCGCCCTGCACGGGCAACCACACCACCGGCACCTGGTCGGAGCACGCGTACGGCCTGGCCGTCGACGTCAACACCGTCGAGAACCCATACGTGGGCTGCGGCGAGTCGCACGACCCAGCCGCCCAGCGCTACAAGGACCGCACGAAGCACTACCCGGGCATGGTCACGAGCCGGGTGATCGCGGCGTTCAGATCGATCGGCTGGGGCTGGGGCGGGGCCTGGGCCGGCAACACCAAGGACTACCAGCACTTCTCGGCCAACGGGCACTAGCCGCGGCCGCCCCTTCGGGCTGCCGTAGCCGCGCTTGGCCCGATAGCCCCACCTCGACGCGCATGGCTTCCGCACTGTCGTGGCCTCTCGACACGGCGATTCTTGGCAGGCACCAACCGCCCCCGTGTCTCGAGAGGACCCGCAATGTTTTCCGCCACCTCCTACATCATTCGTGAAGCCACCGAGAAGGACGCCCCCGCGATCCGCCAGCTCGCCTCGATCAACGGCGCCAGGCCGCTCGAGGGCGAGATCCTGATCGGCGAGATCGCCGGTCGTCCAGCCGCCGCCATCTCGCTCGACGACGAGCGCGTGGTCGCCGACGCCTTCGGCATCTTCCTCGGGCTCTCCGCGCAGCTTCGGATGCGCGCTCGTGCGGTCCAGGCGCATCGGCAGACGCCGTCGCTCCGGAAGCGCATGTTGATCGGTGTCGGCGCCCTCGGTGCCGAGGCCGCGTAGGCCCGAGTGAAGGGGTCCGCGCCCGCCGTTGCCGCAGCGCCGCGGCGACGGCGGCGCGGACCCTTCCTCGATCGGCCTGGCGCCGACAACGTGCTCGAGAACTACCTCGAGACGAAGTCCGTGGTGACGGCCCTCTAAAGCTGCCCGCCCGCGAGAGCCAAACGCACGGGCATAGGCGCGCCACCTCGAGCGCGGCAATCGACCGCGCGGAAGGGTCGAGGACCAGGAATTTGGACCGCGGGCGGGTTACTCCGTCCCCCGGCTAGGAAACACTCGTGTGTGATGGAAGACACGGTGGGCGCTCGAGGCAGGCCGCTGATCGGCCTGACGAGCTCGGAGCTGCGCGAGAAGGAGAGCGTGAGGCCGACCCCTGAGGGCGAGCCCCCGCAATCCGAGATCGCGCTCGGCCTGAACTACGTGCGCGCGGTCGAGGCGGCGGGTGGCGTTCCCGTGGTCCTGCCGCCGCTCGCCGCGGCTGCGATCCCCGGCCTGCTCGGCCAGCTCTCCGGCATCTGCCTCTCCGGCGGCCCGGATCTCGACCCGGCCACCTACGGCGGGGCGCGGCACCCGGAGCTCGGTCCGACGGAGCCGGGCGCCGACCTCTTCGAGCTCGAGCTGGCGCGTGCCGCCTGGCGGCGCGGCCTGCCGATCCTCGCAATCTGCCGCGGGATGCAGCTCCTCAACGTCGCGCGTGGCGGCACGCTGATCCAGCACCTGCCCGAGCGGGTGGGCGGGCAGATCCAGCACCGCCAGGAGCATGCGGCTCACTCGGTCACGCACTCGACTGCCATCACGCGTGGCAGTCGTCTGCGCGAACTGATGGGCGCCGCAACGGTGTCCGTCAACTCCTTCCATCACCAGGCGGTGGACCGGGTCGGTACGGACCTGCGCGTCGTGGCCAAGTCGGTCGACGGCGTGGTGGAGGGACTCGAGGCGCCCGCGAAGCCGTTCGTCCTCGGTGTCCAGTGGCATGCGGAGTGCCTTGTACACCGCTCGGAGCACGCCGCGCTCTTCGACGCCTTCGTGAGCGCGGCATGCTCGTACAGGGACGGCTGGCTGGCCGGGAGGATCGAGGCGGCGTGACGGTCGGGACCAGGCGGGCTCGCTGGGCTCGTGGAGGGCTCGCCGACGCCTTCCCGCCCGCCGGCTTAGCGCGTCGTTAGGGTCCGCGCATGCCGCAGTACGCCGCGTTCCTGCGCGGAATCAACCTCGGGCCTAACCGGCGCATCTCGAGCGCCGACCTGCGCAAGGCCTTCGAGGCAATGGGCCTCGATGACGTCGGCACGTTCCGCGCGAGCGGCAACGTGGTGTTCGGGGGCGCGAGCGGCCCGGTCGCGAAGCTGAAGGCGCAGCTCGAGAAGGGGCTGCTCGAGGCCACCGGCATGGAGATCGTCGTGTTCCTGCGCACGGCGAAGGAGCTGAACGCGATCGCCGCGTTCGAGCCATTCCCGGCGAAGGCGATCAAGGCGTCGAAGGGCAAGCTGCAGGTGCTCGTGCTGCCGAACAGGCCGACGGCGAAGGCGCGCAAGGAGGTACTCGCGCTCGCGAGCGACGACGACGGGCTCGCTTTGGGCCCGTGCGAGCTCTGGTGGCTCCCGAGTGGCGGCACGCTCGAGTCGACGCTCGACCGGGCGCGGATCGAGAAGCTCGTGGGCCCCACGACGAGCCGCACCATGGGCACCATGGAGCAGCTCGCCGCGAGGTTCTTCCAGTCCTAGGCCGGCGAGGCGCTCGGGCTCGCTGCCGCTCGCCTCTCGGTCGTCTCCCCGCGCAATTCGGACATGCCCATCCAGCCGAGCGCGGCCACCAAGAGCACGGAGCTGAGGATCAGCACGCCGGTGCTCGCCGCGGCGAAGCCGACGATGTTGAGCAGCATTCCCGCCGCCAGGCCACCCGCCGCCCAGGCCGGCACCGCACGCGATCGGTAAAGGGCCACCGAGAGCAGCACAACCCCGAGCACGACGGCCAAGCCGCCAAGGCTGAACACGATCGAGGCGCCGGCCACGGTGTCGAAGCGGTGGAGCAGGGCGGCCATCTGCGCGCGGTCGGCGCCGCGAGCGCCCATCTGCCAGATCACGAGCTGGCTCATCGAGTCGCCGACCGCCACGAGCGAGCCGGCCAGCGCCAGCGAGCCCCCGATGTTGGCGAGTTTCGGCGAGCGCCCGGCGCTCATCGTCATCAAACCGAGGATCGCCGGCACGAGCAGCATGCTGCTGGCCAGGATCAGGATCGTGAACAGGTAGTAGCGCGTCGGGTGCTGTGCGATCACCGCAATCTGCGCGGCCTCGTCGGTCTTGATCGCCGGTGAGGCGAGCGATGCGGCGAGCAGCAGCACGCCGCTGCCGATCATCGACCAGCCGAAGGCGGTCCTGGCGAAGCGGGCAGGGTCAGCGAGAGTCGACATGCGTGTCCTCCTGGTCGGGTTGGAGGCACGCTAAGCGGGGCGCGCGGCGCGGTCATCGGCCGCTGATGCGATTCCGGCTCCGACTCGAGTCCCATCCTTCCTCTGTCTCGAGACCGATGACGGGACCCCATACTCGGTTTATGTTGAGGACGTGAACCTCGCGCGCCTCCTGCGCAGCCCGCCGCGCGGCGACATCGCGCTGGCCGTCCTCCTCGCCGTTCTGGGCATCGTCGACTCGTTCGTCGGGGACTGGCGCGGGCCGCACCCGGTCAATGCCGTGGTGGTTGCGACGATGGCGCTGGCGCTCGCCTGGCGCCGGCGCTTCCCGATCGCCGTGCTCGCCTACGACGTCCTGTGCATCGGCGCGCTGTCGGTGGCGTTCGGCGGCTCAGAGACCTCCACCGCGGTCTTCATCATGGTGGCGGCTGTGTTCTCGGCGGCGGCGCACGGCTCCAACCCCGCCCTGACGGTGGTGCTCTCCATCGCCACGGCAGCGGTGCAGACCACTCTCGACCCGGACATCCGCACGTTCGGCGACGCCACGTGGGACCTGATCCTGCTCTCGATCACGCTCGCGGCCGGGTTCGGCCTGCGCGCGCGCACCACCGCGCTCGAGGAGCGTGCCGAGGTGCTCGAGCGCGAGCAGGACCAGCGCGCCGCTGCCGCGGCCGACGAGGAGCGGCGGCGGATAGCGCGCGAGCTGCACGACATCATCTCCCACAGCCTTGGCGTGCTCGTGCTGCAGGCGGGCGCGGCCGAGCAGGTTGTGGAGCGCGACCCCGAGCGGGCGCGCGAGGTGCTGCGCTCGATCCGCGCCACGGGGCAGGAGGCCATCGGCGAGATGGGCACGCTGCTTGGCGTGATCCGCGGCGAGGCGCTGGCGTCGCGCGAGCCGCAGCCGTCCCTGGCCGACCTCGACCGGCTCGTGCAGAAGATGCGCGGGGCCGGACTGCAGGTGGGGCTCGAGATCGAAGGGGAGCAGAGGCCGCTGTCGGCGGCGCTCGAGCTGTCCGCCTATCGGATCGTGCAGGAGGGGCTCACCAACGCCTTCAAGCACGCCGGCCCCGCGCACGCGCGCGTGCTCCTGCGCTACGGCGAGGACGACCTGGTGGTGGAGGTGGCGGACGACGGCCTCGGTTCCCGCAACGGCAACGGCCACGGCAGCCGCCGCGGTCTCGCCGGCATCGGCGAGCGGGTGGCGGTGTTCGGCGGGAGGCTCGATGCCGGGCCTGGTGCGGATGGCGGCTGGACCGTGCGGGCAGCGTTCCCGCTGGCGCGATGATCCGCGCGCTCGTGGCCGACGACCAGGCCGTCGTGCGCGGCGGCCTGCGATTGATCCTCGAGGCGCAGGAGGACATCGAGGTGGTGGGGGAGGCCGAGGATGGCGCCGCCGCTGTGGACCTCGTGCGCGAGCTGCGCCCCGACGTCGTCCTGATGGACATCCGCATGCCCGTGATGGACGGCATCGAGGCGACCAGGCGGTTGGCCCTGTCCGGTATCGGCGCGCGCGTGCTCGTGCTCACCACCTACGGTGTAGACGAGTACGTCTACGAGGCGCTCAAGGCGGGCGCAGCCGGCTTCTTGATCAAGACCGAGTCGCCCGAGCGGCTGGTGGAGGCCGTGCGGGTGGTGGCCGGCGGCGAGGCGCTCCTGGCGCCAGAGGTAACGCGCCGCCTGATCGACCGCTTCCTCGCCGGCGCCAACCCCGCCGCGCCCGCGCCTCCGGAGCTCGACGAGCTGACGAGCCGGGAGCTCGAGGTGCTGAAACTCGTGGCGCGCGGCTCCTCCAACGCCGAGATCGCGCAGGCGCTGGTCGTCAGCGACGGCACGGTGAAGACCCACGTGTCGAGCATCCTCGCCAAGCTTGGCCTGCGCGACCGCGTCCAGGCAGTCGTGTTCGCCTACGAGAGTGGGCTCGTGGAGCGCGGCCAGGCGCCGGCGGTGCCGTAGGAGCCCACGGCTATCGTCTCCGCGATGGCCGACCCCGACCGCCGCTCAGCCGTCGAGAAGCGCATCGTGCGCAGCGGCGTGGACGAGGCCCGCCACGGCAAGCCGCTCTCGCGCCGCGCGCGTCAGACACGCCGCAGCGTCGAGGCGTACCTGGCCGCGGGAGTCATGCCCCGCTACATGGAGCGGCTGCGCGAGATCGAGACCGAGCGCGCCAAGCACCGCCGTCGCCTCGCCCGCGCCTACAAGGTGCTGGCGAAGACCTGTGCCGGCGACCGCGTGGAGTTCGCGCGGCGCTGGCGCGAGCGCGCGCACGAGTGGGACTTCGGCGAGATCAACGAGCTCATCAAGGAACACAACGACTGGTACCCGGCCGAATCCGGGCTCGCGCTCGACCCCCGCACGCGCGACTACGTGAAGCTCCGCGGGCGCTCCTACCGGCGCACTCCGCTCGGCCCGGAGTGGGTGCTCGAGAACTATCCGCCGAGCCTCCCTCAATTGAGTGACGCCCAGCGAGCGTAGGGAAATTCCCTGCAGCGACGAATAACGCCGGTAAACCCAAGTGCAACAGCGGAGGTAACCCAGGAGTGGCACATCTGACCGCGAGATGTGCTTTATTGCCGGGCACAACCAGCCGAGTTCCCGCCCTCTCAGGAGGACGGGAAACGGGGGAACCAAATCAGTAGGGCCGGAGTCGTTCCTGGCCCGTGGGGCGAATCGCCGCCATAGCGCGGCGTAGCGCGTTCTTTCTCGCGCGAGCCCGTCAGCTCACCCCGTAGGCGTCAGAAAGAAGGGGCGATTGGTGCAGCTACGGACTGCTCGCGCTTTGTGCAGCGCGAAAACGAAGACGATCTTCGTGCTCGCGGCCACGGCCGCGTGCGTCTTCAGTGCGCTCGCCGCGGCCATCGCGCCCGCGGCGGTCAACGGCACGCGCATCACGGCCGTGATCAGCCGCAATGCCAACGGTCCGAGCAGCGGCGGCTCGTTCAGCCAGGACGGCCGCACCGCCTCGCTCTACGCCTTCACCAGCGCGGCCACCAACCTCGTGGGCGGCGACACCAACGGCGTGCCCGACGTATTCGTGCTTCACCGCAACGGCATGGGCGGCGCGATCGACCGCGTCAGTGTCGCGAGCGACGGGGCCCAGGCCAACGGCGCCAGCTCGAGCCCGTCGGTCGACGGCACGAACGGCCGCAGCCCCCATTGCGTCGCGTTCCAGTCCACCGCGACCAACCTCGACCCGCGTGACACCACGCCCGACTCAGACATCTATGTGCGCGACCTCGCGCACGGCACGACCAAGGTCGTGAGCCCAGCATCCACCGACGCCGTCCACCCGACGATTGACGGTGCCTGCCGGTTCGTTTCATACGAGGCCGGCGGCACCGTCTTCGTCGCGAACGTGAAGGGCGGCAAGCCGCTCGCGCTCGCGCCGGGCACCCAGCCCGACCAGGAGACGGACGGCCGCGGCGTGGCCTACGTGCGCGACGGCCAGATCTGGTACCAGCGCTTCGCGCCCGGCAAGAAGGGACTCGCGAAGCGCGGGTCCCAGCGGCTCGTGAGCGCGGGCAACAGCGCTGCCGGCAACGGCCCGAGCTCGCACCCGTCGGTGAGTGCCAACGGCGACTACATCGCCTTCGAGTCGACGGCCACGAACCTCTGCGCAGGCCTCTGCAAGGGCGTCTCGGACGACCGCAACGGCGCCACCAGCGACATCTTCCGCCGCACGATGAACTCGAGCGCGCCGTCACACGACCGCATGGAGATGGCGAGCTACTCCTACGGCGCAGACTCCCAGGGCAACGGCGCGAGCAACGACCCGGTGATCTCGAGCGCCGGCACATTCATCATGTTCGACTCGACCGCCACCAACCTGCGGCCCCAGGCGGACATGGTGGGTACCGACCCGAACGGCCACGTGCGCGACGTCTTCCTCTGGAACTTCTCCTCGGGCCGGGGCTACGGCAACGTGTCGCGCGAGTCGCGTCCCGCCGACAACGGCGCCTTCGCCGCGCCGAGTGTCGCGCCCGCGATCAGCTCGCACGGCAACTACGTCGCGTTCACCTGCAACGAGGGCGGGTTGGCCGCGGACGGGAGCGGCGGCCGCGCCATCCCCAACGTGTTCATGCGTTTCCTCGGCGGCGAGTAGCAGCCCCGCCCTACGAGAACGCTGGCTCCTCGAGCCACGGCAGGACGTCCGGCAGGCCGTCGCTCACGCGGTCGGGGAAAACGGCGTCGCGCTTGTCGAGAAACGAGGTGACGCCCTCGACGGCGTCGGCCGAGCGGCCGCGCGCGAACATCGCCCGCGAGTCGGCGCGGTGTGCCTCCATCGGGTGGCTCGCGCCGAGCATCGTCCACAGCATGCGCCGTGCGAGCGCCACCGACACCGGCGCCGCGTTGTCCGCAATCTCGCGCGCCAGCTCGGTCGCCTTGCCGAGCACCTGATCGGCGGGGTGGAGGCTCTTCACGAGGCCGCCGGCGAGCGCCTCGGAGGAGTCGAACACGCGCCCGGTCGCGACCCACTCCATCGCCTGCGAGATGCCGACGACCCTCGGCAGGAACCAGCTCGAGCAGGCCTCAGGAACGATCCCGCGGCGCGCGAACACGAAGCCGATCTTGGCGCCTTCGGCCGCGATCCGGACGTCCATCGGCAGCGTCATCGTGATCCCAACGCCGACGGCCGGGCCGTTGATCGCGGCGATCACCGGCTTGAGGCTCTGGAAGATGCGCAGCGAGATGCGGCCGCCGCCGTCGCGCGGCACGTCCTCGCCGGCGTCCTGGCGCTCGCTCCAGTCGAACGTGCTGCCGCCGCGCTCGAGGTCGGCGCCGGCGCAGAAGCCGCGGCCTGCGCCGGTGACGACGATCGCGCGCACATCGTCGTCGGCGTCGGCCCGGTCGAACGCCTCGATCAGCTCCTTGCCCATCGTGGCGGTGAAGGCATTCAGGCGCTCGGGCCGGTTGAGCGTGATCGTGAGGACGTGGTCCTCGACCTCGTACAGAATCTCATCGAACAGCATGCGCGCGCTCCTGGTGTCGTGGGAGCGCGGATTGTGACCGCGTGCGCTACTCGGTGCGGCTGAAGCGGTAGATCGCGATGCTGAGCAGCCCGACGCCGATCATCGCGACGAGCGCCGCCTCGAAGATGCCCGGCAGGTGCCAGCTCCACCAGGTCACGCCCGGGGCGAGCGCCTGGCGCGCCGCCTGGGTGATGTCGAGGTGGGCGAACACGGCGCGGCGGATCGGGTCGACCGCGTAGGTGATCGGGTCGAGCCGGTTGAGGATGTTCAGCCAGGTCGGCAGCCCGGACACCGGGAACAGCGCGCCCGAGATGAAGAACAGCGGCATGATCACCATCTGCATCAGCGCCATGAAGGACTGCATCTGGCTCATCCTCGCCGCCATCATCACGCCGAACGCCGTGAGGGCGAAGGCGAGTAAGAGCTGCAGCACCAGGACCTCGGCGATCATCACCGGCGAGTAGGGCACGCTCACGAGGCCGGCGATGCAGATCATGATCACGCCCTGGAAACCGGCCACCGTGGCGCCGCCGAGGCACTTGCCGATCACGATCGCGCCGCGGCCCACCGGAGCGACGAGCATCTCGCGCAGGAAGCCAAACTCGCGGTCCCAGACGATCGACGCGGCGCTGAACATCGCGGTGAAGAGCACCGCCATCGCGAGCACGCCCGGGTAGACGAACGTGCGCAGGTTCACCCCGTGCGTGCCCGCGGAGGCGAGCCGCGAGAGGCCGGTGCCGAGCACAAACAGGAACAGCACCGGCTGCACGAGCGCGGTGATCATGCGCGCGCGGTCGCGCGAGAAGCGGATCAGCTCGCGCTGCCAGACGACGCGCACGGCGCGCAGGTCGCTGCGCAGGCCGGCGCCGGGCACGCGCACACGGGCGACGCGCGGCGAGCCGGTGCTTGTGATCGCGGATTCGCTCGTCATCGCTATCGCCTCCCCATCATCGAGTGCATTGCGCGCTGCTGGTCCATGACCGACCCCTCCGCGTCGCGGATGGTGGTGCCCGTGTAGGACATGAAGACATCGTCGAGCGAGGGCCGTGACACGCTCACGCCGGTGATCGGCACGCCGAGCTCGGCGAACAGGCGCGGCACGAACTGCTCGCCCCCGGGCACCGACAACGTCACCTGACCCTCGGCGATCACGGCCTCGATCCCGAAACGCTCCTTGAGAGCCGCGATCGCCGCCTCGTCGTCCTCGGTCTTGATCTGCACGCGGTCGCGGCCGACGCTCGCCTTGAGCGACTCCGGCGTATCGAGCACCACGATCTGGCCCTGGTCCATGATCGCGATGCGGTCGCAGTACTCGGCCTCGTCCATGTAGTGGGTGGTGAGGAAGATCGTGATCTCCTCCCTCGCCTTCAGGTCCCTGATGTAGGTCCAGATCGTGCTGCGCGTCTGTGGGTCGAGGCCGATCGTGGGCTCGTCGAGGAAAAGCACGCGCGGCGAATGCAGCAGGCCGCGGGCGATCTCGAGTCGGCGGCGCATGCCGCCCGAATAGGTGTTCACGATGCTGTCGCGCCGCTCCCAGAGGCCGACCATCTCGAGCACGTCGGCCATCCGCTCGCGCGCGAGCGCGCGCGGCACGCCG
>DASXNY010000104.1:0-2983 GCA_036494715.1 Thermoleophilaceae bacterium | reverse complement strand
GACAAGGACGAGTATCCCCGCACCGCGGAGCTCGAGCTGCGCTGCGTCAACATCCTCAGCCGGTTGTGGCACTCACCCGACGAGGAGGTCGCGACCGGGACGTCCACGACGGGTTCGAGCGAGGCCGCGATGCTCGGAGGGATGGCGCTCAAGTGGCGCTGGCGGGAGCGGAGGCGCAAGGAGGGCAAGCCCACCGATCGGCCGAACATGGTCATGGGCATCAACGTGCAGGTCTGCTGGGAAAAGTTCTGCCGCTACTGGGACGTCGAGATGCGGCTCGTGCCGATGGAGGGCAACCGGTTCAACCTCAACGCCGAGGAAGCGGTGAAGCGCTGCGATGAGAACACGATCGGCGTCATCCCCATCCTCGGCTCGACGTTCGACGGGAGCTACGAGCCGATCGAGGGCATCTGCCAGGCGCTGGACCAGCTCCAGGCCGACACCGGGCTCGACATCCCGGTCCACGTCGACGGCGCGTCCGGCGCGTTCATCGCCCCGTTCATCGATCCCGACGTGGTGTGGGACTTCCGCCTGCCGCGCGTGCAGTCGATCAACTCGTCAGGGCACAAGTACGGGCTCGTCTATCCGGGCGTGGGCTGGGCGATCTGGCGCAACGCGCAGGCGCTGCCGAAGGACCTGGTGTTCGAGGTCAACTACCTCGGCGGCAAGATGCCGACGTTCGCGCTCAACTTCTCGCGGCCCGGCAGCCAGGTGGTGGCCCAGTACTTCATGTTCCTGAGCCTCGGGCACGAGGGCTACAAGATCGTGCAGGGCGCGGCGCGCGACGTCGCCACGAGCATGTCCGCGCAGATCGAGAAGATCGGCCCCTACCGGCTGATCACCGACGGCAGCGAGCTGCCGGTGTTCGCCTTCACCACCAGGCCCGAGGTCGAGAACTACACGGTGTTCGACGTGTCGCTGCGGCTACGCGAGCGCGGCTGGCTCGTGCCCGCGTACACGTTCCCGGCCAACCGCGAGGATCTGGCGGCACTGCGCGTCGTGGTGCGCGCGGGGATGACGCACGACATGGCCGACCTCTTCATGCGCGACCTGCGCGCGCAGACGGAGTCGCTCGAGTCGCTCGAGCAGCCGCTGCCGGAGCGCGGGGCGGAGGAGCGCGAGGCGTTCAGACACTGATCAGGGATTGGGACTTGCGGATTGCGGGCTAGAGCGCGCCTGCCCCGACGGCGATGCTTGCTACTCCTGCGACCAGGATCATCGCCAGAAGCAGCGGCTCGAAGCTCCTGGAGCCCAGGCGCCTGAAGGCGCGGCTGCCGAGCGCGTGACCGCCGACGACGCAGCAGAGTGCCGCGGCGAGCAGCGCGGCGTTGAGGTGCGCATGGCCGAGCTCCGGTAGTAGCGCCACGCCCGCGATCAGGCCGACCACGAGGAACATCGCCGTGAGCGAGTCGCGCACCTCGGCCGCCGGGAGGCCGCGGCGCGAGAACCAGAGCGCGAGCGGCGGGCCGCTCACTCCGGCGGAGGTGGTGAGCGCGCCGGTGGCAAAGCCGAGCGCGAGGCGCGCGTGGGTGCTGCCCGGGCCGGCGCTGGCCGCGCGGCCGGCGGCTCGCACGCGCAGCGCCACCGCGGCGAGCACGGTCACGCCGACGGCGATCTGCAGCGCGGGCTTGGGCAGCGCGCGCAGCGCCAGCACGCCGCAGACGGTGCCCGGCACCACCGCGGCCACAACCGGGGCGAGCTCGCGCCAGGCGACCTTCGGCCTGCGCCGCTCGCCGAGCAGCACCAGCAGATTCAGCTCGAGGCCCAGGGCCGTGACCGTGATGATCGCGTTGACGGGGGAGAGGAAGGCGAACGCGACCGGGGTGAGGATGAGCGCGAAGCCCATGCCGGTGGTCGCCTGAACGCAGGCGCCGGCGAGCGCGATCGAGGCGACAACGGCGACAACCATTCCGTCCACCGTAGCGCGCGTTGTCCGCGCCGCTGCCTCGGGAACAACCAGGCCGCATGCTGATCGAGCATCGAGGTCAGACGCCGACTGTCGACCCGAGCGCCTACGTCGCGCCGACGGCGGTCCTGTGCGGCGACGTCCGCGTGCGCGCTCACGCGCGCATCTTGTTCGGGGCGGTGCTCAGCGCGGAGGACGGCCGGGTGGAGGTCGGCGAGCGCTGCGTCGTGATGGAGAACGCGCTCATCCGCGGCCGTGCGGCGCAACCCGTCGAGCTTGGCGAACACGTGCTCGTCGGCCCGCACGCGCATCTGAACGGAACCCGCGTGGGCGACGGCTGCTTCCTCGCCACGGGTTGCGCGCTGTTCCCGGGCTCGCGGCTCGGCCGCGAGGTGGAGGTGCGCATCAACGGCGTGGTACACGTGAACACCGTGCTGCCGGACGGCGCCCTCGTCCCGATCGGCTGGGTGGCCGTCGGCGACCCGCCGCGGATCCTCCCGCCGGGCGAGCACGACGCGATCTGGGAGGTGCAGGAAGGCCTCGATTTCCCAGGGACCGTGTACGGCGTCTCGCGCGACACCTCCGCGGGCGAGCGGATGGAGCGGCAGGCCGACTGGTTCGGCGCTCACCGCGACGACCGGATCATCTGACGGCCCCTGTCGATTTCGTCGCTTCCCGTTCGTCTAGTACGCGACCATTCCCACCAAGGAGGAAGCGATGAAGTACATGCTGCTGATCCACCAGGGCACGACGCCGACCCCGCGCGACGCCGAGGCCTGGGCCACGCTCTCAGAGGACGAGCAGGCCGCCGTGTTCGCCGACTACAAGGCGCTCAACGAGAACCCCGCCGTGACGACCGGCGTGCAGATGGACGAGCCCGACACGGCCACGACCGTGCGCGTGGAGGACGGCAAGACGCTGACCACGGACGGGCCGTTCGTCGACACGAAGGAGGCGCTCGGCGGCTACCTGTTCTTCGAGGCCGACGACCTCGACGCCGCGATCGAGCTGGCCTCGCGGATCCCCGCGGCGCGCCTCGGCGGCGCCATCGAGGTCCGCCCGGTCGTGGAGTGGTAG
>DASXNY010000103.1:0-28124 GCA_036494715.1 Thermoleophilaceae bacterium | reverse complement strand
AAGCGGGCCACGGCCTCGGCCCCGTGGTAGGTCTGCTGGCCCGGCCACTCGGGCGAGTTCGTGTATTCGATGTCTTCGGCGAAGCAGGTTCCCGCGAGCGCCTCCACGTCGCCGGCGTTCCATAGGTCGTAGCCGGTACGGACGACCTCGAGGTCGTGGTCGGTCACGCCGGTGCTTGCCGCGCCGGCATCCGATTCCTGTTGGCGGCCGTGCATCTGGGCCTCTTTCGACGGGGGCGAGTCCGGCTGCCGAGCATAACCCGTCGGTGGTACGCCTGTAACCCCTTTTCGCGCCAACACACTGCGGTTAGGATGCGCGAGAAGGTCCGAGTTAAACGATGTCCGACCCCCGGACAAAAGTGGCAGTGCTCGGCGGTGGCGTTGGTGGCATCACCGCCGCGTTCGAGCTGAGCGCTACGCCGGAGCTTCGCGCGCGCTTCGAGGTCACCGTCTACCAGCCGGGCTGGCGCCTCGGCGGCAAGGGCGCGAGCGGTCGTAACGCCTCGAAGGGCAACCGCATCGAGGAGCACGGCCTGCACATCTGGTTCGGCTTCTACGACAACGCCTTCAGGCTCATGCGCGACGCGTACGCCGAGCTGGACCGCCCAGAAAACACCCCGCTCGCCACCTTCAACGACGCCTTCAAGCCCTGCGACGAGATCGTCCTCTACGACCGTCAAAAAGACGGCTGGGCGGCGTTTCCCTTCAATCCACCGCCGAACCCGCTCATGCCGGGCGACCCGGGCGAGCTGCCGACCTTCTGGGAGATCGCGGACCGCATCTTGGATTGGGTGATTCACGCCTGGGGCGCGACACGCGACGAGCGGCCCGGGCTCCGCAACTTGGCACCCGCGCCGTCGCAGTTCACTCCACCCTGGTTCGACAACCTCGCGCGAGAGGTCGGCCTCGATCTGGCGGGCATCGAGACCAGCGGCGGCGAACATCTCCTGGCCCTCGCGCACAGCCTCACGGGCGCGCGCGCCCGCCACACCGACATCGCCCAAGCGTCCGAAGGAGGGCAGTTCTGGATCCTCGTCACGCTGCTCACGGGCTTTCGCGACTGGCTCTGGGAGTTCGTCGTCAAGGACAACGTCGACGACGATCCCGACCTCCGCCTTTTCTTCACGATCTTCGACACGATTACCAGCGGGCTGACCGGCATCGTCAAGGACGGCGTGCTCGAGCGCGGCTTCGACGCGATCAACGACGAGGAGTGGTGCGCGTGGCTTCGCCGCAACGGCGCCAAGGAGGTCACGGTCGGGCGCACGCCGGCCGAGCGCTCGCCACTCCTGCGCTCGGTCTACGACGTGGCGTTCGGCTACGTGGACGGGCAGATCGACAAGGCGAACGTCGCGGCGGGCACAGCCACCAACGACCTGCTCCGGCTGCTGTTCAGCTACCGCGGTTCGATGATGTACAAGATGCAGGCGGGCATGGGCGACGCGGTCTTCGCGCCGCTCTACCAGGTGCTTCACGACAAGCGCGGCGTCCGCTTCGAGTTCTTCCACGCCGCCACGGGACTGACCCTGAACCCCGACGGCTCGCGCGTCGAATCAATCGACGTGGTGCCCCAGGTCGAGCTGAATTCCGACGACTACGCGCCCCTCCGCGATGTCAACGACCTGCCCTGCTGGCCGAGCGAGCCGTGCTGGGATCAGCTCGTGGACGGCGACCACCTTCGCGACCAGGGCGTGAACTTCGAGCGCAACCTGAATCCGCTGAACCGAACGCCGAAGACCCTGACCCTCGGCCAGGACTTCGACGAGGTCGTCCTCGCCATGCCGCCGCCCGCGCTCAAGCCAATCTGTGCCGAGCTCGTGCAACACAACGAGCGGTTCCGGCAGGGGATGGACATGGCGGTGACGGTCAACACCCAGGCGTTCCAGCTCTGGACGAAGAAGTCGGCCACCGAGCTGGGATGGGCGTACGACGCCGACTCGGTCGCCGGCTGCTACGTCGAGCCACTCGACACCTACGCCGACATGACCCACCTGCTCCCTCGTGAGTCATGGAAACCGCAGGACGGTGTCCACGGGGTCGGCTACTTCTGCGGCGTCCTCGAGGAGCTACCGAGCCTGACACCCGAGCAAGCCGACGCGCGCGTGAAGGAGAACGTCCTCCGCTTCCTACAAAACGACATCGGAACGCTGTGGCCGGCATTCAAGGTGAACGACATCGTTGACCAATATGCGCGCGCGAACGTGACGCCCTCAGAGCGCTACGTGCTCACGCCGGCCGGCTCCCTCGAGCACCGGCTCCGATCGGACGAGTCGGGTTTCGACAACGTGACGCTCGCCGGCGACTGGACGAAGAACGGGATCGACGGTGGCTGCGTCGAGGCGGCGGTGGCCTCCGGCATGCAGGCCGCGCGCTCGCTCACCGGAATCGAGAGACGCGTGGTGGGCGAGAGCCCCGACTGGCTGCAGCCACGGGCGGAGGCCCTGCCGCCCTACATCGAGTTCGGCGGCCGCGTCGACTCGCCGGGCAAGTTCCTGTCGCTGAACGGCTCCCTGCGCGCCTTCGTGCTCGAGGGCGACCAGCAGCGCATCGCGGAGATCGTGCGCCGCACGCTCAACGATCCCGCCGGGCCAGAGGTCGAGTACCGCGCACTGGGACATCGGGTGCTCCTACTGATGGGCGGGTTCGAGCGCGTGTCCTCGCTGACCCCGCCCTTCGACAACTGGGGAACGGTCAAGGAGATCCAGGCTTCGTTCTGGATCCCGGTGGTCGCCGGCCGTGACCTCGGCCCGGTCTTCGTAGCGGAGCGCTTCGGTATGACCGTGCCGTACATCTTCGTGGACAACCCGATGTCGTACCTCGGGGGCCGCGACAACTACGGCTATCCGAAGTCGATGGGCTACTTCACCCCCGAGACGGGCATCGGGCCGAGTGTGAAGCTGACGACCTACGGCGGGAACTTCGACCGCGACTCGCGCGCGGATTGGCACCCGTTCCTGGAGGTGATGGCGGGTCCTGAGGGGGAGTTCGACGATTCCGCACCCCCCGACGGTCCCGAGGCGCTGCTGCGCTGTTTGGTCCCGGATCTGGCCAATGCCGAGGGCGAGATAACCGTGCCGGGATTTCGCTTCATGGAGACGCTCTTCGAGGACATGCTGGCCGGCAGGATCCGCCAGGTCATGCTCAAGCAGTTCCGGGACGCCACCGACGACGGCCGGGCCTGTTACCAGTCAGTGGTCGAGACCCCGATCGAGATCAAGCACCCGTCGATGTCCCCCTCGCGGCAGTCGTGGACGGTCACGATCAGCCCGCTCGACAGTCATCCCATCGCGCAGGAACTCGGTGTGCAGAGCCAGAAGGCGCTGCTCGCCTTCGACACCAAGTTCGACATGGTCGTGGAGAACGGCACCGAGATCGGACGAGTGCGAGCCGCTGTGGCCAGGCCGGGCGCGCCGGCAGGCCCGCCGCCGTCAGCGCTGCCAGGCGATGGGCTGCTCCACGCGGTGGGCGAGGCCGGAAACCGGATCTACCGCGAGATCCAGCCGCTGCTCGAGCGCGCGAAGTTCTGGTGAGCTACGCGCCGAGCCGCGGGCTGCCGCACTGCTCGTCAAAGCACGGCGCAGGACTCCCCTGGGGGCCGTTGTGGAAGTGGACGGTGGGGTGGTCCACGGTTCGCGTGCTCGAGAGCACGGAAGCGATCGCATTGCGGAGGCGAGTCATTGAATTTCCCTTCCTTGGTTGCTGGGGCACCATGGAAGCTAGGAAACGATCGGCGTAGCGTCAAAAAGACCGTCGTTGCAGGCCACTTTCCCATCCGACGGCTAGGCGTAGACTCGACTTAGTGGACAGCTCGCGCGGACGGTGGCCGGACTGATGGCCCGCATGAAGGTGGAGGAGGTAGACGAGGCGCTTCTCGAGGGCGTCTGTGCCCGTATCCGGGACACGCTGCCGGCGGAAGACTCCGAGCTAGCGCAGCAGTTCGTCCGGCAGTACTACCGCTGGGTCGCACCGGACGATCTGGAGGAGCGCTCCGCGGACGACCTCTTCGGCGCCGCGCTCGCGCATTTCCGGCTGATCAAGCAGCGCGAGCCGGGCACCGCCAACGTCCGCATCTACAACCCGGACCTAAGCGAGGACGGCTGGCACTCCCACCACACGGCCGTCGAGATCGTTACCGACGACATGCCGTTCCTGATCGATTCGGTGAGCATGGAGCTGAACAGCCGCGGCTTCGGCGTGAGCATGATCATCCACCCGGTCCTGCGGGTCCGGCGCGCGCAAGACGGCGCCCTCGAGGAGATCTATCCGCCGCACTCCGACGAAGGGAAGGCCGAGTCCGTGATCCACGTCGAGGTCGCCAGGCACAGCGACGAGGACGAGCTCGACGAGATGCATGGCCACCTCGAGCGCGTCCTGAACGAGGTGAGGGCCAGCGTCGAGGACTGGCCGCAGATGCGCGAGCGCGCTTTCGAGACGGCGGCTGCCCTCGACCCGGCGCGGCTCCCGGTCCCGGAATCCGAGATAGCCGAGGCCAAGTCCTTCCTCGCCTGGCTCGCGGACGATCACTTCACCTTCCTCGGCTACCGCGACTACGAGCTCGGCCACGCGCCGAGCGGCGAGCTCACGCTCAACACGATCCCCGGCAGCGGACTCGGGATCCTCAGACAACCTGGCGGGACGCGTACCTCGACAGGCTTCCACCGGCTCCCCCCGGGAGTGAGAGCACTGGCGCTCGAGTCCTACCTCCTCACCCTGACGAAGGCGAACCGCCGCTCGACCATCCACCGCGCGGCGTACCTCGACTACGTCGGCGTCAAGCGCTTCAACGACGACGGTCAGGTGATCGGCGAGCGCCGCTTCCTCGGCCTCTACACGACGACTGCCTATAGGCAGAACCCGAGCCAGGTGCCAATCCTGCGCCGCAAGGTCGAGGCGATCCTCGAGAAGGCCGACTTCCCGCCGGACAGCCACAACGAGAAGGCACTCATGGAGATCCTCGAGACCCATCCAAGGGACGAGCTGTTCCAGACGCCGATCGGCGAGCTGTTCGAGATCGTCATGGGGATCCTGCACCTGGGCGAGCGCCAGCGGCTCCGCCTCTTCATCCGCAGAGACATGTTCGGCCGCTTCCTGAGCTGCCTGGTCTTCGTCCCGCGCGACCGCTTCAACACGGAGAACCGAAGACGCATCGAGAGCATCCTCCGCAACACCTTCCAGGCGGAGACGATCGATTACACGACGCGCGTGAGCGAGTCGGTGCTGGTGCGCCTCCACTACCTCGTCTACACGGAGCCGGCACTGGCGCGCGACTTCGACGCACGCGAGATCGAGCTCCACCTCACCGCGGCCACGCGCTCGTGGGCCGACGATCTCGAGGCCGCACTCCAGATCGAGTACGACGAGGAAACGGCATCAAGGCTCTTCCGCCGCTACGAGGACGCCTTCCCGCTCGGCTACCGAGCCGACTGGGTCGCCCAGTCCGCCCTCGACGACATCGAGCAGATCGAGCAGCTCCCGGTACCCGACGGCCTCGCGATGAACGTCTACCGGCCGATCGACACGCCGCTGACACTGAGAGCCAAGCTCTACCGCTCGGGCGGCTCGCTCGCGCTCAGCGACATGCTCCCGATGTTCGAGAACCTCGGCGTGGAGGTCCAGGACGAGCGTCCCTACGAGCTGACTTTGAAGGACGGGGTCCTCGTCTGGATCTACGACTTCGGCCTCACGCTCGGCAAGGGCTGCGAGCTCGCAACCGCGGAGACGAAGCAGGCCTTCCAGGAAGCCTTCATCCGCGTCTGGCACGGCGATCTCGAGAACGACGGCTACAACCGCCTCGTCCTGCTGGCCGACCTGAACTGGCGCGAGGTCGGGATCCTGCGCGCGGTCGCCCGCTACCTGCGCCAGGCGGGCACCACCTTCAGCAACAGCTATGTGGAGCAGGCGCTGCTCGCGCACCCGGACATCGCGCGCCTGCTCGTCGAGCTGTTCCGCGCACGCTTCGATCCCGAGAAGCGCGACGCCGCGATGGCCGAGTCGCTGGTGACAGAGATAGAAGGGGCGATCGACGCGGTCGCGAGCCTCGACCAGGACCGCATCCTGCGCCAGTTCCTCGACGTCGTAAAGGCGATGCTGCGCACGAACTGGTTCCAGCTCGACGAGACCGATAACGAGCCCAAGGCGCACGTCTCCTTCAAGCTGAACCCGCACGGCCTCGGCTGGCTGCCGGAGCCGCGCCCGCAGTTCGAGATCTGGGTCTACTCGCCGCGCACCGAGGGCGTGCATCTAAGAGGCGGTCCCGTCGCGCGCGGCGGTATCCGCTGGTCGGACCGGCGCGAGGACTTCCGCACAGAGGTGCTCGGCCTGATGAAGGCACAGATGGTGAAGAACGCGGTGATCGTCCCGGTTGGCGCCAAGGGCGGCTTCGTGGTCAAGCGCCCGCCGCGCGCCGACGACCGCGAGGCGGTGATCCAGGAGGTGATCGCCTGTTACAGCACCTTCATCAGCGCGCTGCTCGACCTGACCGACAACATCGTCGACGGCCAGATCGTGCCGCCGCCCGGCGTCGTCCGCTACGACCATGACGACCCGTATCTGGTGGTCGCCGCCGACAAGGGCACGGCCACCTTCTCCGACATCGCCAACGGCATCGCGCGCGAGCACAACTTCTGGCTCGGCGACGCCTTCGCCTCCGGCGGCTCCTCCGGCTACGACCACAAGAAGATGGGCATCACCGCGCGCGGCGCCTGGGAGTCGGTCAAGCGCCACTTCCGCGAGCTTGGGCAGAACATCCAGGAGCAGGACTTCACGGTCGCCGGCGTCGGCGACATGTCCGGCGACGTGTTCGGCAACGGGATGCTGCTGTCGCCGCACATCCGCCTCGTCGGCGCCTTCAACCACAGGCACATCTTCATCGACCCGGACCCCGACCCCGACACGAGCTTCTGGGAGCGCAAGCGCCTGTTCGACCTGCCGCGCTCCGGCTGGGACGACTACGACACGGAGAAGCTCTCGCAGGGCGGCGGCATCTACCCGCGCACCGCGAAGGCGGTCGCGCTCTCGGACGGGGCGCGCGCGGCGCTCGGCATAGAGACGGAGGGCAAGCTCACGCCGGACGAGCTGATCAAGGCGCTGCTCAAGGCGCCGGTGGACCTGCTCTGGAACGGCGGGATCGGCACCTACGCGAAGGCGAGCACGGAGACTCAGGGCGACGCTGGCGACAAGGCCAACGACGCGGTCCGGGTGAACGGGAACGAGCTGCGGGCGAAGGTGGTGGGGGAGGGCGGCAACCTCGGCTTCACCCAGCGCGCCCGCATCGAGTACGCGCTGCACGGCGGGCGCATCAACAACGACGCGATCGACAACTCCGCCGGCGTCGACTGCTCGGACCACGAGGTGAACATCAAGGTGCTGCTCGCGGCGGCCATCGACAAGGGCGACCTCACGCACGAGCAGCGCGACGACCTGCTCGAGGAGATGACCGAGTCGGTCGCGAAGTCGGTGCTGAAGAACAACTACGAGCAGACCGAGACGATCAGCATGGGCGAGGTGCAGGCGCCGGCCATGCTCGACGTTCATGCCCGCCTGATCCGCGCGCTCGAGCAGACCGGCCGGCTCGATCGCGAGCTCGAGGCCCTGCCGACGGACGACGAGCTCGCGGAGCGCAAGCGCGAGCACGGCGGGCTCACACGCCCCGAGCTCTCGACCCTCCTCGCCTACAGCAAGATCCACCTCTACGCCGAGCTGCTCGACTCGAACGTGCCCGAGGACCCGTATCTGTCGAAGGAGCTCGAGGCCTACTTCCCGCACCCGCTGCCCGAGCGCTACGACGCGCTCATGCAGGACCATCGGCTGCGGCGCGAGATCACCGCCACGCAGGTCGTGAACAACACACTGCACGGCGCGGGCAGCACGTTCGTTTTCCGCCTCCACGAGGAGACCGGCGCGGCCGCCTCCGACATCGCCCGCGCCTACACGGTCGCGCGCGAGGTGTTCCAGATGCGGCAGCAATGGGCGGAGATCGAGGCGCTCGACAACGAGGTGGAGGCCGAGATCCAGCTCAAGATGCTGCTCGAGGGCCGCCGGCTCGTGGAGCGCGCCGCCCGCTGGCTGCTGCGCAACCGGCGGCGCCCGCTCGACATCGCGGCGACGGTGGCGGACTTCGCGCCCGGCGCCGAGGCGCTCTACGACTCGATCACCGCGCTGCTCGCCCCCGAGGAGGTCGAGCCGCTCGCCCACCGCGCGCACGAGCTGCGCGACGAGGGCGTGCCGGAGAAGCTGGCCACGCGCGTAGCGAGCCAGTCGACGATGTTCTCGACGCTCGACATCGTGGAGGTGGCGGCGGAGACGGGCGTCGACCTCGAGACGGTCGCGCGCGTGCACTTCGACCTCGGCCACCGGCTCCAGCTGCATTGGCTGCGCGACCAGATCGTGGCGCTCCCGCGCGACGACCGCTGGCGCGCGCTCTCTCGCGCCGCGCTGCGCGACGACCTCTACGGCCTCCACCGCGCGCTCACCGCCGAGGTGCTGCGGCGCGCCGACGGCCAGATCGGCGACGCGCACGCGATGGTGGAGTCCTGGCTGGCCGCCAACAGCGCCGTGGACCGCACGCTCGACACGCTCGCGGACATCCGTGTGGGCCGCGTTTACGACCTCACGACGTTGCCCGTTGCAGTACGCGAAGTGCGCAACCTGCTCTAACTGTCGTCCGGCGCGCTATAAGAGTGCAGGTGGCAATTGGGCTCCTCGGCGAAACCGTCGCCGGGTATCGCATCGAAGCTGTCGCTGGCCGCGGCGGAATGGGCGTTGTCTACCGTGCCTACGACGGCGCGCTGGAGCGCGTGGTCGCGCTCAAGGTCATAGCGCCCGAGCACGCGCGCGACCCCAAGTTCCACAGGCGCTTCGTGCGCGAGACGCTGGCCACGGCGGGCGTCGACCACCCCAACGTCATCCCCGTCTACGACGCCGGCGAGGACGAGGAGGGCCAGCTCTACATCGCGATGCGCTTCGTCGACGGCGAGGACCTCGGCAGCCTGCTGCACGCGTCGGGCGCTCTGGCGCCGTCGCTCGCCGCCGAGATCGTGGCGCAGGCCGCCTCCGCACTCGACGCCGCGCACGCGCGCGGGCTCGTGCACCGCGACGTGAAGCCCGCCAACGTGCTGATCGCGAACGGCACCCGGCCGCACGTGTATCTGACCGACTTCGGCCTCGCCAAGTGGGAGGACACCACCTCGGGGCTGACGAGCACCGGCGGCTGGCTCGGCACGCCCGACTACCTCGCGCCCGAGCAGGTGGAGGGCGACAAGCCCGACGCGCGCACCGACGTGTACGCGCTCGGCTGCGTGCTGTTCGCCGCGCTCACCGGGCAGCCGCCGTTCGCGGACGTACCGAAGCTGCGTAAGGCCACCGCGCACATGCACGAGTCGCCCCCGGCGCTGCGGGATGTGGCGCCCGGCGTCCCGAAGGCGTTCGAGCCGGTGGTGCGGCGGGCGCTGGCGAAGGAGCCGGGGAAGCGTTTTGGCAGTGCGGGCGAGCTGGGCTCAGCCGCGCTCGCGGCTGCTCAGGGGCGGCGGGCGGCGGGGGGCGGGGGGCGGACTCGCGCCAAGACCCAGGTGCTGCCGGCATCCACGTCGCGCACCCGTCAGCTTGGGCGGCAGTCTGCTCCTGAAACGGCTCGGCTCGTCGCTCAAAGGCGTCGCCGCCAAGGGCCTCGGCGTGGGCTGATCATCGGCGCCGCGCTGCTGACGCTGGCGCTCGCGGGCGCAGCCGTCGCGCTGGTGCTGACCACGTTGTCGAGCGGTGGCCACCCGGCGGCCGCGAAGCACCGCCACCACAAGTCGACGCCGCCGCCGGTGCCTCAGCCGACCGCCTTTGCGGGCGAGGTGCGCTGCACGGCCAGCGCGTGCACCCAGGCCGGGAAGCACGTACAGGCGCCGATCGAGGACGGGACCTGCGCGAACGCGGGCGGCAACTGGACGCGGATCGATGCGAGCGGGTCGCCGCTGGTCGTCTGCATGGCGCAGAGCAACCCGCCGGACGGCAGCCCGCCGCTGATCTCGACCGTGCCGGACGTCGTCCACGGCCAGCTCGACCTCGTGCACGACTACCTCGACGGCCTCGGCATCTCGCACGACACCTCGGGCGGCGGACTGCTCGGCATCCTCGACAACAGCTCCTGGCAGGTCTGTGCCACCGATCCGCCGGTGGGCGCCCCGCTCGCCAATGGCGACTTCGTCGAGCTGTACGCGCAGCACTCCTGCTGACCTCTACGATGCTCGGATGGACGACGCCAAAGCGAGGGAGCTGCTCGCGCGCGAGCGCGAGCGGATAGAGAAGGCGCTGGGCGACATCGTGCCGCCCGAGGACCGCGACGAGCCGCGTGACGCGAGCGACGACGCCAACGAGCTGTTCGACGAGGAGCTCGGGGAGGGTGTGGCGGAGCGGCTGCGCGCCGAGCTCGATGCGATCGGGCGAGCCGAGCAGCGCGTCGAGGAGGGCAGCTACGGCATCTCGATCGAGAGCGGGGAGCCGATTCCGGACGGCCGCCTCGAGGCGGTCCCCTGGGCGGAGCGCACCGCCGAGGAGCAGAGTCGCTACGAGCGGGGCGGGTGAGCGCGCCCACCACGCTGCGCACGGAAAGCGCTGACGGCGTCCGCACGGTCGTCTTCTCGCGGCCGGACGAGTACAACACGATCACCCCGGCGCTGCGCGACGAGCTCGCCGCGGCGATCGACGAGGCCGACGCCGACGACGGCATCCGCGCCATCCTCCTGCGCGCCGAGGGCAAGGCGTTCTGTGCCGGCTACGGGCTCGGCTGGTCCACCGAGGCACAGGCCGCCGAGAAGAACGCGGAGCGCGTCTGGGACTCGGTGCAGGACATGGCGCTGATCGGCAGCTTCGTCGACGTCTACATGAAGCTCTGGTACTGCCGCAAGCCGACGATCGCGGCGGTGCAGGGGTGGTGCATCGGCGGCGGCACCGACATGGCGCTGTGCGCCGACCTGATCCTCGCCGCCGAGTCCGCCTCCTTCGGCTACCCGCCCGCGCGCGTGTGGGGAACGCCGACGACCGCGATGTGGGTGCACCGGCTCGGCTTCCAGCAAGCCAAGCGCTGGCTCTTCACGGGCGACGAGATTCGCGCGCACGACGCCCAGCGGATCGGGCTCGCCCTCGAGGTGGTGCCGGACGCCGAGCTCGAGCAGCGCGCCAGCGAGCTGGCGACGCGCATCGCGCGGCTCCCGCTCAACCAGCTCGTGATGCTGAAGGCACTCTGCAACCAGCCCGCCGAGGCGATGGGGCTCGCGGCCAGCCGCCGCCTCGGCACGCTCTTCGACGGCGTGGCACGGCACACGCAGGAGGGGCTCGACTTCGTGCAGCGCGCCGAGCAGGCCGGCTTCCGCCAGGCGGTGCGCGAGCGGGACGACCCGTTCGGCGACTACGGCTCGCGCGCCCGATAGCTGAACCTTTGCCCGGCTATGGCAGGGAAAGGGTTCAGGAGACGGGTTTTCAGTCGTTGGAATTCGCGGGGTGCGCTGCCCTCATTGCTGCTTTTCCGGGCAAGGCATAAGCTTCGCCGCGAGGGGATGGCCACCGCCAGCGACACGAGCAGCCGTTCATCGAACGGCGAGCGCCCGAAGCTCACGCCGCGCGAGCGCTTCGAGGTGCGCGTGGGGCGCGCGATGGCGTCGCTGCCGCCGCGCGCGCAGGTGAGGCTGTCCGGCAAGCCGCCGGTGCGCGTCGACGGGCTCACGCTCGCGCCCGACGTGCAGCTGCTGCTGGCGATGCTGGAGCGCCAGGGTAACCCGCCGATCGAGACGCTGCCGCCGGCGGAGGCGCGCGCCGGGGTGTTGCACCAAAGCAAGGCGTTCGCCGGCCCCGAGATCCCGGTGAAGACGGTGCGCGACATCCAGGTGGACGGCGCCACTGGACCGCTGCGCGCGCGGCACTACGTGCCGGACGAGGCCGGTGGCCCGCACCCGCTGATCGTCTACTACCACGGCGGCGGCTTCGTGATCTGCGACCTCGACACGCACGACGCTCCCTGTCGGCTGCTGTGCCAGTACGCCGGCGCGCACGTCTTGTCGATCGACTACCGCCTCGCGCCGGAGCACCCGTTCCCGGCCGCGATCGAGGACTGCCAGGCGGCGCTGCGCTGGGCGTTCGAGCACGTTGGGGAGCTGGGCGCGGACCCGAACCGCATCGCCGTGGGCGGCGACAGCGCGGGCGGCAACATCTCGACCGTGATGGCGCTGCTCGGGCGCAAGGGCGAGAACCCGATGCCGCACATGCAGCTGCTGATCTATCCGGTCACCGACTTCACCGACCCGCACCCGTCGCAGCACACGTTCGGCGAGGGCTTCTTCCTCACCCAGTCCGAGATGGACTGGTTCCACGAGCACTACGCGCTGAACTGCGGCGCCGACGCGCGCGACCCGCGCCTCTCGCCGCTGCACGTGGACGACCTGTCGGGCATGCCGCCCGCCTACCTCTGCACCGCGGGCTTCGACCCACTGCGTGACGAGGGCGAGGCATACGCCGACAAGCTGCGCGTCGCCGGCAACCGCGTGGTGTTCCGCCGCTTCCCCGGGCTGATCCACGGCTTCGCGAACATGACCGCGGCCAGCCGCACCTCGCGCGACGCGATGGTGGAGCTGAGCGGATCGGTGCGCGCGCTGCTCGGCTCGCTGTGAGCACCGGCTCCTTCGAGACGCTCATCTACAAGGTCGACGGTGCGGTGGCCACCGTCACGCTCAACCGGCCCGACCGCCTGAACACGATCGTGCCGCCGATGCCCGACGACATCGAGGCCGCGGTGTACAGGGCGGTGGCGGACGAGGACGTGAAGGTGATCGTGCTGCGCGGCGCGGGCCGCTCGTTCTGCGCGGGCTTCGACTTCGCCGGCGGCTTCCACCACTGGGACGAGGGGCTGACGACCGGCGGCAGGTGGGATCCCGGCAAGGATTTCATGGTGGCGAACGCGCCGAGCCTCGGCCCGATCCCCAAGTTCATGAGCATCTGGCGCTCGCCCAAGCCCGTGATCGCGCAGGTGCAGGGCTGGTGCGTGGGCGGCGGCAGCGACATGGCGCTCTGCGCCGACCTCGTGATCGCGAGCGAGGACGCGCGCATCGGCACCCCCTACAGCCGCATGTGGGGCTCGTACCTAACCGGCATGTGGATCTACCGGCTCGGCCTCACGCGCGCGAAGGAGTACGCGCTCACTGGCAAGCCGTTGTCCGGTCGCGAGGCCGCCGACGTCGGACTGATCAACGAGGCGGTGCCGTTCGCGGAGCTCGAGGGCAGCGTGCGCGCGAGCGCCGACCGGCTCGCCTCGATCCCGCTGTCCCAGCTCGCCGCGATGAAGCTCGTGGTGAACCAGGCCTACGAGAACATGGGCCTCGCCTCGACCCAGACGCTCGGCCCGATCCTCGATGGCCTTATGCGCAACACCCCGGACGCCGAGCACTTCATCGAGCTCGCGGAGCGGGAGGGCGTGCACGCCGCGGCCGGCGAGCGCGACGGCCCGTTCGGCGACTACAGCCAGGCGCCGCCGGACCAGCAGCCGGACCCGAACAACGTGATCGAGCCCTAGACGGCGCCGCGCCAGTAGCCGCGCAACAGGCGCAGCGCATTGCCGGACGTGATCGCGTCGGCCACCTGGCCGTCATAGCGCTCGTGCAGCGCGGCGTCCAGCTTGGCGAGGTCCGCCGAGCTCTCGAGGCCGCCGAGCGTGGGCTTGATGAAGCCGTCGAAATCCGTGCCGAGGCCGATGTTGCGGTGCGATCCCGTGATCTGGGCGATCCGGTCGATGTGCTTGCAGATCGCCTCGAACGACTCCTCGAACGTCTTCGTCTTGCCGGGCTTCAGCCCGTCGAGCAGCTGGTGCTGGGCGAAGATCAGGCCGATCAGCCCGTCGCGCGCGGCCACCGTCCGCACCGTCTCCTCGGTGTACATGTACTCCTGCTTGCCGAAGCGGTAGCCGGCGTGCGAGGCGAAGAGCGGCACCTTGCGCTCCGGGTCGAGCTCGTCGAGCAGCGCGATCAGCGACGCCACCGAGCGGTCGCCCATGTGCGAGGCGTCGATCAGCACGTGCTCGCGCAGCATCGCCTTGACGGCGACGCTGCCGAGCTCCGTGAGACCCTCCTTGGGCTGGGGGAAGAGCCAGTCGTAGAGGCGGTCCGGCAGGAACGGCAGGGCGTTGGCGTTGGTGGCCACCTGCCGGAAGAAGAGGTGAGCGAGCGTGACGTAGGCGAGTCCGCGCGCCGCCAGCGTGGTGACCGCGGCGTCCACCTCCTCGGGCGTCGCGCCGAGGTGGAAGCCGCCCTCGAGCACGTGTACGAGGGCGACCTTGTGAGCGGCCAGCGCCGCCTCGAGCTCCGCGGGCGTTCGCGCGACCGCCGCGGCGTCGGCGTGCCGGGTGCGGATGTCGTCCTCGACCGTGTCGATCTGGCTGAGCACGTCGTCCACGTAGCCGGCGCTCGGCGGGGCTGCGTAGGGCTTGTCGAGGTCCACCTCGTCGAAGAAGGCGTACAGCACCGACCACGCCACGCCGACGCCGCCCGCCTGCATCGACTCGACCGTGACGCGCGGCCCCGACTCGACCGTGCGGTAGTTCCCGAAGTGGCTCGCGAAGCCCACGAGCAGCGCGCGGATCCGGTCGCGCAGCCGGCGCCGGCCCTTGGCCGTGATGATCGCGTCGAGCGGCGAGCCCTTGTCGGGCGGCACGAGGTGCATCGGATAGTGGGCGTGCAGGTCGGCGATCATCGCTTGCCACCGACGAACTGCTCGATCTCCCAGATCGGGTGCTTCACCCAGTTCGGGAGCTTGCTCTCGATGCCGGGGTTCAGCGGGATGCAGCGCGACGCGCTCGGCACCTCGGCGTCGTGGTCGAGCACGATCACGCTGAGATCGATCTCGTAGTGCTTGTGCGGGTCGAGCCTGCGGCCGGTGTCGAACCGGCCGCTCGGGGGCTGATCCCTGATGTCGAAGGTGAACGTCTTCGGCGGGACGCCCTTCTCGTCCGGCGAGTTGACCGTGGCGAGCAGCTTGATCGGCGTGCCGCCGCCCGCGCCGCCGGTGAGGTCGAGCTTGACCCACAGCTCGCTGCCCTTGCCGATCGTCGCGTCGACCTCGGGCGGAGCGGCGGGCGTCTTCACCACGCGCTCGATCGCCCTGTCGAACAGCGCCTCCGGATGCTTCCAGTACGGGTGCTGCGCCGGCCCGGGCGGACTCGGCTCCTCGAGGCCGGCGATGCGCGGCTTGGTGTCGCCCCAGGCGCCCGGCCACCTGATCCAGCCGGGCTCGTCGCCGGGGACGATCTCGAGCGTCAGCTCGGGCGCGGCGCGCTTGCCGTCGACGATGTCGTACCAGCCCTCGGTCTCGTACAGGCCGGGGGCGAAGTAGGAGGCGTGGGAGCCGCGGCCGGGGTAGCTGACCGGGCGCCCGTCGCTCGTCTTCTCGACGTCGTCCCACGGGCGTGATTCGGCGTAGGCGTGTTGCGCGTACAGAGCCAGCTCGGGCTCCTCGCCGGCGAGGCGCAGCTCGACCATCTCCCAGTCACCCTCGTGCAGCCCGAAGCCTGCGGCCAGCTGGTAGTCGTTGTAGAAGTACCAGAACCAGTACTGAAGCCAGAGCTTGCCGTCCGGGTCCTGCTGGGCATGGCCGTAGATGCGGTTGCGCAGGTCGGGTCGCGCCCCGCGCAGCGCCGTGTACTGGTCGCGGTAGTTCTTGCCCTGCACGCCGAGCAGGTCGCTCGCGGCCGCGTCGGCGCCGTTCCCGTACTTGGGCGCGCCGAGCAGCTCGAGCCTCAGCCCGTTGCCCACCGCGGCCAGCACCTCGCCGTCCTTGCGCCGCAGCTGGTTGCCCGGGTTGTCCGTCATCTCCGCCGCCGAGTCGGCGAAGAAGGCCTCCTGCGAGTCGTAGCGCGGCTGCGGTTTGAAGCGTTCGAGCAGTTCGTCGTGGCTGCTCACGGCGCAACGCTACGCCCGCAGCAGCTCCAAGTCCAGATCCCCCAGATCGCTGATCCGCTCCAGCGTCACATCGGCCTCCGGATACTGCGCAATTTGCTCAGGATCATGTGCATAGTGGCCCTGTTTGGGAAAGACGGTGGTCACCCGCTCGCCCCACACCTGCTTGACCGCGTGGAGGATGCGCAGCTTGTCGTCGACAAGCACGTAGCGGTCCGCGGGGTAGCGCGCCTCGACGTCGTCGAGCTCCTGCTCCTTGTGGACGTAGATCAGCACCTCGCCCCCGACGGCCTTGCCGATCCCCGACTGCTCGACCTTCAGCGGCTGGAACACGACGTCGCCGTCGCTAAGCACGACGGCGGTGCCGCGCTCGCGCACGCGCGCCACGGCGTCGAGCGCGCCCGGGTAGACGCGGTCGGCGAACGGATAGTGGATGAGGAAGCTCGAGATCTCGAGCAGCCGCGTCTCGCGAGGGTAAGCGAGGCGAAAGCGCTGCAGCGCGCCGAGGTAGTCGGCGTAGCCGAGCTCGGCGCGCAGCCCCTCGAAGAACTCCCAGTAGCGCTCCTGGCGCTCCTCGCCGAACGCGTCGGTGAGGTGTGCACGCAGGTCGGCCGACACCGCGTCGTTGTCGAGCAGCGTGTTGTCGACATCGAAGAGGAAGACGACGCTCAGGCGGGCGCGCCTTCCCTACTCATGGACACCACGATCTCGTAGATGCCGTTCGCGACGACCTCCTCCACGAGCGGCGCGACGTCCTTGACCCGGTCGTCGTAGGCGTGCGAGTGCTGGCTCTCGTTCAGCTCCTCGAGCGTGCCGTCGAAGAAGCCGAAGGTGACCACCTGATCCGGGTCGTTCACGTCGCGGAGCATGTGGAAGCGGACCCAGCCTTGCTGTGCCGCCTCGTCGGGTGGGCCGAAGCCGGCCTTGAACTCATCGAAGCTGTCCGGCTTGAGGCGGCGGACGGTGTGGGCGCAGAGCATTGCGAGCCTCCTTCTGGTTCGTGTCGGTGATCGACACTCGGGGCCGAAGCCTACGCCGGTCCGTCAGGCGCTGTCGCGAATCAGTCCGCTGAACAGCTCGATGTCGTCGGGCTGGAGCTGGCAGATCTCGAGCAGGTGGCCGAGCTGCTCGCTCGTGTCCACGTAGCCCGCGCGCACGCGGTCCGGGATCAGCACGGTGTGGTCGAAGCGCAGGCCGGACGCCGCGAGCAGCTCGCGCATCCGCTGCCATTCGTCATCGCCCACGGGCACCTGGGTGGCGAGGTGGTGAAGTCGCACGCCGACGGATCCCCCCGGCGGCAGGAAGCGGCGGTAGAACTCGACGTCACCCGCCACCGGCTCGATCAGTTCGACGATCAGGCCGCCGCGGGCGCCCATCGCGATGCGCGCCTGCCATGGCACCTCTTCGTCGTTGTGGTCGATCACCGTCGCGGTGTCCGTCGGGACCTCGACGCAGTGCTCGAGGCCGAAGTTCTCGCGCATGAACTCCATGCCGCGGTCGAGGTCGGTGCACACGTAGCCGACCTGCCAGACGTTGGCGAACAGGTCCGACAGCGCCTCGACCGGGCGCGGGTCGGCGAACACGTCGGTGCCGGCGGCCATCGCGCCACTCTATGGGGCGGGCGGCCGCGCTGGCTTGTCGGCGCGGGCAGAGATGGTTGACGGTCGCTGCAGCGGGGCGTCTAGGCCGGGTGCGCGAGCACGAGTAGCGAGCGGCCCGCGCGCGCCTCGGGGCGGAGCTCGGCGTCGTCGACCGCCTCGTACTCGGCCCAGCCCGCGTCGTGGAGCAGCGCCAGGTGCTCGCTACGCGGGAGGATCGTGCGCCACGGCTCACGGCGGCCCGCGCGCCGCCGACTGCGGTTGGCCGCCCGCGCCACCTCGGCCGAGTCCTCGCCGTCGGCGTGCACCGCCACGCTGACCGCCAGCATGCTGCTTGCGCCGGCGCGCGCCGCCAGGCCGCCGAGCAGCGCGACGATGTCGTCCGGCTCGAGGTAGACGAGCAGGCCCTCGCAGACGAACAGCGTGGGGCGGGCCGCGTCGTGACCCGCGGCGAGGAGCACGTCCGCGACCGCGTGGACGCGGAAGTCCGCCGGCACGAACACGACGTCATCCATCGCCGCGTCGATCGAGCGCAGCCGCCGCCGCTTGTCCGCCTGCGTGGCCGGGTGGTCGAGCTCGAAGAAGAGCACGCCCGGCTTGCGAAAGCGCTGCGCGCGGTCGTCGTAGCCCGCGCCGACGATCACCACCTGGTCGACGCCGCGCGTCAGCGCGTCGAGCACGGCGCCGTCGAAAAATTCGGTGCGCGTGAGCAGGTGATCGCGCAGCCGCAGCGCGGGGCCGGGCCGCATCCCGCGCGACAGGCCCGCCTGCACGCCCGGGTCGCCATCCGGTGAGTGCGGCCGCTCGAACTGCGCGCGCAGCGCGGCCACACGCTGCGCGGTGCGCGAGACCCGAGCCATGCCGCGATCATAGGTCGATGCCCGACGACTACCCGACCGAGTTCTTCGACTCGCCGAAGACGTGGGAGCGCTGGCTTGCGCAGCACCACGAATCGACGAGCGGCGTGTGGTGCAAGATCGCCAAGAAGGCGAGCGGGATAAAGACAGTCGCCTACCCGGAGGTGCTCGACATCGCGATCTCCTACGGCTGGATCGACGGCCAGCGCAGGGCGCTCGACGAGTCTCACTTCCTGCAGAAGTTCACGCCACGCGGGGCGCGCAGCCGCTGGTCAAAGATCAACCGCGACAAGGCCACGCGCATGATCGAGAGCGGCGCGATGAAGCCCGCCGGCCTGCGCGAGGTGGAGCTCGCCAAGGCGGACGGCCGCTGGGACGCCGCCTACGACTCGCACCGCACGGCCACGGTGCCGGACGACCTGCAGCAGGCGCTCGACCGGAACCCCGCCGCCTTGGAGTTCTTCGCCACGCTCAACAGCCAGAACCGCTACGCCGTGCTCTACCGAGTGCAGGACGCGAAGCGGCCCGAGACGCGCGCGCGCCGGATCGCTCAGTTCGTAGAGATGCTCGCCAGGGGCGAGAAGCTCTACCCGTAACGGACGTGTCCCGCCGCGGACTGCCGGGTACCCCAGGCCAGACCAAGAGCCGAAAGGACGCGACTCCATGAGCAACCAGTACGACGTGATCATCCTCGGCGCCGGGCCGGCGGGCGAGCACTGCGCGGGCAGGCTCGCGAAGGCCGGGGCGAGGGTGGCGATCGTGGAGCGCGAGCTGGTGGCGGGGGAGTGCGCGTACTGGGCTTGCATCCCTTCGAAAACGCTGCTGCGGTCGGGCGAGGCGCTCGCCCAGGCGCGTGAGGCGCCCGGCGCGGCGGAAGCCGTGAGCGGCGAGCTCGACGTGTCCTCCGCGCTCGCCTGGCGCGACTTCATGGTCAACGACTACAAGGACGACAGCAAGGCGCAGTGGCTCAAGTCAGAGGGCATCGAGCTGATCCGCGGCGAGGGGCAGCTCGCCGGCCGGGGCAGGGTCGAGGTCGACGGGGCGAGCTACGGCGCGAGGGACATCGTGCTGTCGACCGGGTCGGACGCCGCCTTCGCGCCGATCCCCGGCCTGGACGCGCTCGACGGACTCTGGACGAACCGCGAGGCGACCGCCATCAAGGAGATCCCCGGCCGGCTGCTCGTCCTCGGCGGCGGGCCGGTGGGCGTCGAGATGGCGCAGGCGATGTCGCGCATGGGAGCGTCGGTCGTCCTTGTGGAGGGCGAAGACCATCTACTGCCGCGCGAGCCGGCCGCGCTCGGCGAGGGGCTCCGGCAGGCGCTTGAGGCCGAGGGGATCGAGTTCCACCTCGGGCAGCACGCGAGCGGCGCGCGCCGCTACGGCGAGGGCTACGCGCTCGACTTCCCCGACGGCAGCGAGCTGCGTGGCGACACGCTGCTCGTGGCGACGGGCCGGGCGCCGCGCACCGCCGGGATCGGGCTCGAGACCGTCGGCATCGAGCCCGACAAGAAGGGCGTCCAGGTGGACGAGCGCATGTCGGCCGGCGACGGCCTCTGGGCGATCGGCGACTGCACCGGCATCTGGCCGTTCACGCACGTGGGCAAGTACCAGGCGCGGGTCGCGGCGTCGAACATCCTCGGCAAGCGAGCCGAGGCCTCCTACGAGGCGGTGCCGCGCGTGGTGTTCACGGACCCGGAGGCGGCCAGCGTGGGCGAGGCCGACGGCGAGCACACGGCCAGCGCGCAGCTCGCCGAGGTGGCGCGCACGTCCACGTTCACGCGCGCGTACGCGGACCAGCCGGGCTTCCTCACGCTCGTGTCGGACGGAGAGCGCCTCACCGGCGCGTACGCCCTCGGGCCGGAGGCGGGCGAGTGGCTGGGACAGGCCACGCTCGCAATTCGGGCGCGGGTCCCAGTCGCGACGCTGCTCGACACGATCCAGCCGTTCCCGACCTTCTCCGAGGTCTACCTCGACGCGCTGACGGAGCTTGACGCCAAGCTGGCCGGCACGGCGAGCGTCGCAGCCGCGTAGCCAAATTGCGGTAACTCAGCGCATTTGACGCGGGTTCTTAACCGTTTGTCAGATACATGACCTAGGATCGCCCTATCGCGAGCCCACGGTCCGGGTTCGCACTGCGGCAGCCTGCCGGCACAGAAAGGGTTCATGGGCTCGCTTAGCGTCCTGTTCCTCCAGGAAGGAATCCTGGGAGACGGATCAGTAATGGGGCATGCCACGTACCAGCGCTCGGTGCGTGCGTACATGCATGAGGTGCCCGAGGTGGAGGCGCGCTTCCGCGGCCTGCCCGCGCTGCCCGACCGCGCCAACAGGCTCGTGGGCAACTGGCCCCTGCTCGGCACGCTCGACCTCGACCTGCAGACGTCGCGCTGGCACGCCGTGCAGGGTGTGCGCGCCCACCGCGTGCTGAACGCCGAGCTGGCCGCCGCCCACACCGACGTCGTGCACGTGAAGAGCCACTCGATCGCGCTCGGCCTGATTCGCGACATGCCCCTGGTACCGATCGTGCCGGTGGTGGACGTGACTGTGTGGGACTGGCGCGAGATGGCGATCTGGCGGCGGCTGCGCGGCCACTCGCGCGCGATGATCTGGCCGAGCGAGGCGGCGGAGCGGACGATGTTCGGGCGCGCGCCGCTCGTGATCGCGCTCACCGAGTGGGCGCGCCAGGGAGTGCTGCGCTCCTGCCCCGAGGCGAACGTCGTCAGACACCACCCCGGCATCGACCTCCACCAGCACCGTCCGGCGCCGCGCGAGCCGCGTGACGCGCTGCGAGTGCTGTTCGTGGGCGGCCGCTTCGAGGCCAAGGGCGGCGCCGACCTCCTCGACGCGCTCGGCCCGCGCCTCGGCCGCGACGTCGAGCTCGACATCGTCACCGTCGACCCGGTGCGCGAGACGAGCGGCGTGCGCGTTCACCGTTTGGACGCCGGCGACCACAAGCTGATCGAGCTCTACCAGCAGGCGGACGTGTTCTGCCTGCCCACCTACGGCGACAGCAACCCGTGGGCGATCCTCGAGGCGATGGCCTGCGGCACGCCCGTGATCTCCACGAGCGTGGGTGCCATCCCGGAGCTGCTCGACGGGGGCGAGGCGGGCGTGGTGGTCTCGCCCGGGGGCCGCGCCGCGCTGCGCTATGCGCTCGACCGGCTGCTCGACGACGAGGGGCTGCGCACTCGGCTTGCGGCCAATGCGCGCGAGCGTTGCGAGCGTGAGTACGACGCCGCGCGCCAGGTGCCGCTGCTGTTCAGGCTGCTGCGCGACACCACGCGGCCGAGGACGGGCCGCTTCTCGCGCGAGCTCGCCGCCCAGCCGGGCACCGTCGCCTAGCGACGGGCTTCCGCGAGCCCGCTCGCTAGGGTGCCTCGGGTGACCGAGGGGCCGAAGTTCCAGCCGTGGGAGATGGAGCTGCACGGACACCGGGTGATCTACCGGGTGGCCGGGAGCGGCCCGCCCGTGGTGCTCATCCACGGGATGGTCAACTCGTCACGGCACTGGGAGCGGGTCGCACTGGAGCTCGCCGACCGCTACACGGTGATCGCCCCGGACCTGATCGGACACGGCGACTCCGCCGCCGTCCGTGGCGACTACTCGATCGGCGCTCACGCGGCCAGCATCCGCGATCTGCTCGCCGTGATCGGGATCGAGCGCGCCACGATCGTCGGGCACTCGCTGGGCGGCGGCGTGGCGATGCAGTTCTTCTACCAGTTCCCGCAGCGCACGGAACGGCTCGTGCTGGTGTCGAGCGGAGGGCTCGGACACGAGGTCAGCCCGCTCCTGCGCAGCGCCACGCTGCCCGGGATGGATCAGCTGATCGGCGTCGTCGCGCACCCGCGCATCCTCGACGCGCTCTGGGGCTTCGGCACGCGCCTGCGCGCCCGCGGCCACAGCAAGGGCGTCTATGTCCATGCGATCGTGCGCGCGCTGCGGCCGCTCGAGCAGCCGGGCGCGCGGGCGGCCTTCCTGCACACGCTGCGCTCGGTGATCGACGTGCACGGGCAGCGCGTCAGCGCCGTCGACCGGCTCTACCTCCTCGACTCGATGCCGACGCTGGTGGTGTGGGGCGAGCGCGACCACACGATCCCGCTCGAGCACGGCCGCGCGATGCACGCGGCCGTGCCGCACAGCCACTTCGAGACGCTGCCGCGCGCCGCCCACTTTCCGCACCTCGAGGATCCGGAGGGGCTGGCGCGCGTGCTGCGCGACTTCATCGAGTCCACCCAGCCGGCGCGCATCGAGGACGCCGACTGGGGCGGGATCATCGAGCCCCAGGCGCCGCGTGTGCGGCAGGACGCGGCTGCCTAGCTAGGCGTACTGCTCGACGTAGAGCTCGTGGAGTGGCTCCCAGCCCTCCACGTCCCACAGCTTGCGGTCGGGCTTGCCGTCGAGCACGTCGGCGAGCGCATCGAGGTGCCAGTGCCAGCCGGCGAGCGTCTTCGTGCGGTACTCGTCCGGCATCTTCGCCAGCGTGTTGGTGAAGCGCAGCACGGTGCCGTCGCCGTCCGGGGTGAGCTCAAGCCGAAGCGTGGCGTTGTTCTCGCCCCAGGCCTCGCTCATCGAGCCCCACAGGCCGGTCGTCTCGAGCACGCGCGGGGGGTCGTACGCCGTCAGCGTGCCGCGCCAGCCCGACGAGCGCCCCTCTTCGTCCTCGTTGAGCCAGCGCAGCGTGAAGTTGCCGCCCTCACGGAAGTCGGCGCTCAGCTCGCCCCACCAGCGGATCACCTGTTGGGGATCGGTGATTGCGTCCCAGACGCGCTCCGGCGAGTGGGCGAGGCGGCGCTCGAAGTGGATCACCGTCTGCCCGTCTGCGCGCGTCTCGATCATTCCGTCTGCGGTGGTCATTGGGTCGTTCCTTTCGTCGCTGTCTCGTCGAGGTGGCGCTCGAGAGCGTCCAGCTGGGCCGCCATCGCGCGGCGGTAGGGCTCGACCCAGCGGATCAGGTCCGCCAGGCCGTCCGGGTCGAGCGCATAGAGCCGCCGTTGCGCGTCCTTCTGGACCCGAACGAGGCCGGCCTCACGCAGCACGCGGAGGTGCTTGGAGGTCCCAGGCTGAGACAGCCCGGTCCCCTCGACAAGCTCCCCGACCGACCGCGGCCGTTCGAGCAACAGATCCAGGATCCGCCGCCGATTCGCCTCAGCAAGAACTTCGAACGCCATGGCGACAACATACCACAGCAGTTATATAACGCAACCAGCAACTTAATCCCGCTCTAGTCGCTGGGCGGCAGGGTGTGGAGCAGGCGCGCGAAGACCCCGCGCAGCGTTTCCTTCCCGTACTCGTGGCTCGGGCTGCTGGTTGTCAGAACGGCAACGGAAACCCGCTGGGCGCCCTTCTCGAGCAGCGCGACCTGGTGGTCCACCGCGCCCGTGCCGGATCCCCAGCCGCCCTTGAAGTAGAGGCGCCAGCCGGGCAGCCGGAGCTCGCCGATGCCCCAGCGCTGGCTCGGCGTGAC
The DNA here is from genome assembly GCA_036494715.1 of Thermoleophilaceae bacterium. Taxonomy (GTDB): domain Bacteria; phylum Actinomycetota; class Thermoleophilia; order Solirubrobacterales; family Thermoleophilaceae; genus JAICJR01. Next base: position 4,292 of record DASXNY010000103.1, on the reverse strand, counting down.
CGACGCGAGCAGGTGCATCGCGGCCTCGCGGTGTTTGGGCACCACGCGCTGGTCGATGTGGAGGAAGAAGCGTGTCTGGTCGTCGGCGTCGATGCGGCTGAGCCCCCAGACAGGGTTGACCGAGAAGCGGCGCATGTGGGCCCGGCGGGCCACGGCACGCACGCGCCGCTCGCCGACGAACTCGAACACGCGCGAGGCGGCGTCGTTGTCTGAGCGCTCGATCATCGGGTCGATCAGGTCGCGGTCGGACTCGCGGAGCTTGCGGCCCCGCACGCGCGGGTCGTCGAGGTAGGCAACGAGCAGCATCGCCTTGATCACGCTCGCCGACGGCACCGTGCTCGTGCTGTGGTAGCCCCATTTGCGACTGGCGGTGCGCACTTGGAAGCGCACGTCGCCGAGCCGCGAGCGCGCGTAGCGGATTGCGGAGCGCACGTTCGGGTGCCAGTCGGGAGTCGGCGCCTTGGCGGCGGGCGCGGCGGGCGCGAGCACGAGGCCGAGCAAAAGCGCAGGCAGGACCGACCGCGCGCTCAACGATTTCCCGGCCATGGCCGCGCACATCCTTCCGGATCGCGCGGCACGGTGTGTCAGGCGGCGCGCTGCGGCGCGCTTCCGGCGGCGCGGCTCTCGCGCTTGGCGGCGATCGCGTCGGCATCGGCGAGCTCGAGCAGCAGCTGTCCGTGCTCGGCGTCGTCGGGAAAGATCGCGAGCCCCACGCTGGCCCTGAGCGCGGAGATCCCAGTCGTCACGCTCGACACCGCGTCACTCACCCGCTCGGCCAGGCGCTCGCCGCCCTCGTGGTCGGTCTCGGGCGCGAGCACCGTGAACTCGTCGCCGCCGACGCGCGCGAGCGTGTCCTGCTCACGCAGCGTCGCGCCGATGGCGTTCGCCACCTCGCGGAGCAGCTCGTCTCCCGCCTGGTGGCCGAAGCGGTCGTTCACGGCCTTGAAGCCGTCGAGGTCGAGCGCGATCACCGCCAGGCTGCGCTGCTGGCGGGTGTGGCGGGCGATCTCGTAGCTCAGGCGTTCGCCGAGCGCCCGCCGGTTCGCCGCGCCGGTGAGCGGGTCGCGCATCGCGGTGGCTCGCAGGGCCTTGCGCTCGTGCTCGAAGCCCTCCTCGAGGACGCGCACCAGCGCCACGCAGCTCCCGACCACGACGAGGATCAGGAGCAGCGGCGGCGCGTGGCCGCGCGAGGCGGCGATGCCGATGATCGTGACGAGGCAGGCGGGGAGCACGGCGCGGCCGTGGTTGGGAGCCCACGCTGCGGCCATGAGGGCGAACGGAAGCGACAGCCAGAAGCCCTGGCCTCCGCCCGCCACGAGCACGAGCAGGCCAGCGCAAGCACACACCGCCACCCCGCGGATGAAAGGGTGACTCCTCGCCACGACGCCAGTGTTGCGCCCGGGTCGGACGGCTCGGGCGAGTCTCACGACACTAGGAGAGCCGGACTACTTGCGGCCACACCTGTGCGAGAGATCCGTCGAGTGTGCAGCGCGCGATCGGCTCGCCGCGCTCCTCGTTGTCCACCGGCATCTGGATCCGCGCGACGACCCTGTAGCCCGAGCAGAACGTTGCCCGCTGGCGCGCGAAGCCCACCAGCACCGCCTCGCGCCCGCTCACTGGCGGCCGCCAGTAGGTCATCGTCACGTGGGGGCTCGCCACCGGCGGCAGCCGACGGCCGAGGACGATCAGTGCCCCGGCCTCGCCGTAGTTGTCGGTGATCACGACATTCGCCCCGGCGTCGGCGCGCTCGACTTGGCGAGCGAAGTGGTGCCAGCCAAGCTCGTCCGCGTAGTCGGGGCGGGCATCGATGATCCCGAGCTTGTTCGCGGTCTTCACCGGCAGCACGGGCAGCCCCACCGGCAGCAGCAGGACCAGCAGCACCACGAACGCGGCGCCCGCGATCCGCAGCCGCCGCGGCGTGGCCCAGGCGTCGAGCGGCAGCGAGCCGCAGGCCAGCGCGAACAGCATCACCGGCAGCGCGTAGTAGGACTTGCCGCCGAGCACGAAATAGGCGAGCACAACGCCGATCACCGTCCAGCCGAACGGCCGCAGCGTGCGGTCGCGAAGCAGCAGCTTGATGCCCGCATAGGCCACCGGCAGCGACACGAGCCCGCTGAGCAGCAACACATTCGCGATGTACTGCGGGCGCGACTCGTCGCTCGCGCTCGGCGGCGGGTTGACGAAGAAGCGCACGCTCGCCCAGTTGTGGTCGAGTTGCCAGAGCAGGTTGGGCACCATCACCACGAACGCGATCACGGCTGCGAGGGCGACTCCGCGCGGCTCGAGCGCGTCGCGCCGCAGCACCAGGAACGCGGCCAGCAGGACGATGACAACCACGGCCAGCGTGTACTTGGTCTCGAGGCCGATGCCGATGGCGAGCCCGAGCAGCGTCCAGCTACCGCGGCCGAGCGCGATCCGCAGGGCGAGGAACAGCACGACCATCGTCGCGAGCTCGTCGAACGACACCGGCTGGAACAGCCCGTTCGTAGCCACCAGGATTGGCGAGAAGCCCACCACCACAGCGGCCAGCGTCTGCGCGCGTACGCCACCGCCGAGCTCCCGCGAGATCAGCGCCGCCATCAAGATCACTCCGACTCCCGCCAGGACCACGAATACACGCAGCCCGTAGAGCGAGTCGCCGAACAGCAGGCGGCCGAACGCGGCGAACAGCGCGGTAACCGGCGGGAAGTCCACGTAGCCGCCCTGCAGGTGGCGCCCGGCGACGGCGTAGTAGAGCTCGTCGCGGTGCCAGCCGTAGCGGCCGGCGAATGCCAGGTTGAGGGCGCTCTTCAAGAGCGCCACGAGGAGCACCGGCCGCAGCGCCAGCGGCCTCATCAGCCCGCCGCCGGCACCCCGCTCGGCATCGGCGAATCGAAGCCGGGCGTGGCCCGCTCGAGCGCCTCCCAGCCGCTGTCGCGCTGGCGTTGCTCGTGCTCCGCGGCGGCCCCGCCGCGCAACCCGAACAGGCGCTTGGCGTAGAGCAGGTAGATCACCACCGCGACGTTGATGATCAGCGTGACGATCTTGAAGCCGGACACGCGCTCCGAGAGCTCGTAGATCTCGAGCGGCAGAAGCAGCGTGGTCGCGATGAAGGTGAGGTACTCGGCCCAGCGCTTCTGCAGCCAGAGGCCGATCGCCTCCGCGCCCTCGAGCACGGCGTACGCGGCCACCACGAAGCCGATCTTCGTGAGCGTGCCCGAGTCGATCGAGAAGAGGTGGTGGAGGTCGTAGATGATGCCGCGGTGGGCGGTGCTGCGCGGGCCGCCGAGCCCGCTCTGCAGGTCCTCGAGCGCCTTGTACACCGGCTGGCGCAGGCGGTCCGTGTTTGCCGCGAAGAAGAAGATCACTACGGCCAGCAGGGCCAGCACCACGAAGTGGATCGCGCGGTCGACGGCGATCAGCCGCAGCACGATCTTGTCGCGCAGCGCGCGCCCGCGCAGCGGCAGCTCGATCTCGTCGCGCTCGGGCGGGTACTGGCGCGCGGGCGACTCTGGCGGTGCGAGCGGCAGCCAGCTGTCGCAGCGCACGCAGCGGTACCAGCGCAGGCCGGCCGGTCCCTCGCGCGCGAACAGCGCGTCCTGCGGTCGCCGCAGCTCGCCCGCGTCGAGGCCGACGAGCTCGTGGCCCGTGAGCCCGCAGACGATCAGCTCATAGTGGAGCTTGGGCCTGAAGCGGCGCGGCTTCTCGGTGCCGGGGAGAGGGGTCACGGGTCACGGGTCACGGGTGACAGGAGCCTATGACCTATGTCCTATGACCTCGAACCGCCGCGCCTCTTAGGATCATCTGGAAATGCTCGAAGCTGGCACCCACACCGAGCAGGCCGATGTCGGCGCCCGCCGCGCCGGTGCCGAGGTGGTCGTCGACAACGTCTCGAAGAGCTACGACAGCCGCATCGTCGCGGTGCGCGAGGTGAGCCTGCGGCTCGAGCGCGGCGAGTTCGTCTCTCTCACCGGTCCCTCCGGCTGCGGCAAGAGCACGTTGCTCAACCTGATCGGCAGCCTCGCGCGCCCGGACTCCGGCACGATCTCGGTCGACGGGATCGCCGTGCAGGACCTGCGCAAGCCGGCCGACTACCGCCGCACCACCGTGGGCTTCGTCTTCCAGCTCCACCACCTGCTGCCGATGCTGAGCGCCGGCGGCAACGTCGAGGTGCCGCTGATCGGAGCCGGACTCCGGCGCCGCGAACGGGGCGAACGCGCCCGCGAGCTGCTGGCAGAGGTGGGCCTGGCCGAGCGCGTCGACCATCTGCCGTCGCAGCTCTCGGGCGGCGAGCGCCAGCGCGTGGCCGTCGC
>DASXNY010000102.1:0-2893 GCA_036494715.1 Thermoleophilaceae bacterium | reverse complement strand
GAGTCGGTGCTGCTCACGCTCGACACGCTGGGCATGCGCGACGACGCGCGCGACCGCTTCGAGCACGCCTTCCATCAGGCCTACGGCGCCGTGCTCGTCACGGGGCCGACCGGCTCCGGTAAGTCGACCACGCTGTACGCGGCGCTGAACGCGATCAACTCGCCCGAGCAGAACATCATCACGATCGAGGACCCGGTCGAATACCAGCTGGACGGGATCAACCAGGTCCAGGTGAACCAGCGCGCCGGGCTCACGTTCGCCCAGGGCCTGCGCGCCATGCTGCGCGCGGACCCCGACGTCATCATGGTCGGCGAGATCCGGGACACCGAGACCGCGAAGATCGCGATCGAGTCCGCCCTCACCGGCCACCTCGTCCTCTCGACGCTGCACACCAACGACGCCCCCTCGGCTATCACCCGCCTCACCGAGATGGGGATAGAGCCCTTCCTGACCGCCTCCGCCGTCGACTGCGTGGTGGCCCAGCGTCTCTCGCGCATGCTCTGCAAACACTGCAAGCAGCGCACCGTGCTGTCGGTGGACGCGCTCAAGGGCGCCGGCTTCGAGGCCGTCTTCGACATCGAGGCGTACGAGCCGGTCGGCTGCGCCCGCTGTGGACATTCGGGCTACAAGGGCCGCACCGGCATCTACGAGGTCATGACCCTCAGCGACGACATCCGCTCGATGACGATCGAACGCGTTTCCGCCGATCAAATCCGCGCAAAGGCGGTCGAGGAGGGCATGCGCGTGCTGCGCGCGGATGGTCTCGAGAAGGTCCGCCTCGGACTTACATCGATTGCAGAAGTTTCAAGGGTTACGTGATTCGGACTAGCTGCCGATAAGGAGAACGATGTTTGATTTCGCTGACGTCCTGCTCGACGTCCTCAAGCTCAAGGCCTCCGACCTCCACCTCACCGCCGGCTCGCCTCCGATGGTGCGTGAGAAGGGTCGTCTGCGCGCGCTCGACTACCCGGCGCTGAGCCCCCAGCAGACCCGCGAGATCATCTACTCGATCCTCACGAACGACCAGCGCAAGAAGCTGGAGAACGAGTGGCAGATCGACTTCGCCTACTCGATCCCGGGCCAGGGTCGCTTCCGTGTGAACGCCTACTTCCAGCGCGCCTCGCTCGGCGCCGCCTTCCGCCTGATCCCGAACGAGATGCCCGCGCTCGACGACCTCGGCCTACCGCCGGTGCTGCGCGACTTCACGAAGAAGCCGCGTGGCTTCGTGCTCGTCACCGGCCCGACCGGCTCCGGCAAGTCCACGACGCTCGCGGCGATGCTCGACGTGATCAACAAGGAGCGTCACGAGCACATCATGACCATCGAGGACCCGATCGAGTTCCTCCACCGTCACCAGAACTGCATCGTGAACCAGCGCGAGCTGGGCTCCGACGCCCAGAGCTTCGGGCTCGGCCTCAAGGCCGCCCTGCGCCAGGACCCCGACGTGATCCTCGTGGGCGAGATGCGCGACCTCGAGACGATCGCCACCGCGCTGACCGCGGCGGAGACCGGCCACCTCGTGTTCGCCACCCTCCACACCCAGGACACGGCTCAGACCGTGGACCGCATCGTCGACGTCTTCCCGCCCGCCCAGCAGCACCAGGTGCGCGTCCAGCTGTCGGTGTCGCTGCAGGGCATCGTCGCGCAGCAGCTGCTGCCGACGGCCGACGGCCAGAGCCGCGTCTGCGCGACTGAGATCCTCGTCCCGACCCCCGCGGTGCGCAACCTGATCCGCGAGGGCAAGACCCACCAGATCTACTCCGCGCTCCAGACCGGCGGCGCGCACGGCATGCAGACGATGGACGCCGCGCTCGTCGACCTCGTCCGTCGGCAGAAGATCTCGCGGGAGCTCGCCGAGGCACGTTCCTCGAGTCCCGAGGAGCTGCGTCGCCTGATGGGCACGGTCCGGGTGGCCTAGCGCCATGTCGACCTTCGCATTCAAGGCACTCGACCTCACCGGCGCGGCCACGCGCGGCGAGGTGGAGGCCGAGGACAAGCAGTCGGTTGCGGCACAGCTCCGCGCCAAGGGCCTGATCGTCCTCGACATCGAGGAGCAGAAGCCCACCGACGTGGGCGACCTGTTCGGCCGCTTCAAGAAGGTCAAGCCGCACGAGCTCACGGTCGCCACGCGTCAGCTCGCGACGATGATCTCGTCGGGCATGTCGCTGCTGCGCGCCCTCTACGTACTCGAGGACCAGGCCGACAACGACAAGCTCAAGGAAGCCTTCCTGCGTGTCCGCAAGGACGTGGAGGCCGGCATCTCGCTGTCCGAGGCGCTGGCCCGTCACCCCGACATCTTCAACGAGCTCTACATCGCCATGGTGGCCGCCGGCGAGTCCGGCGGCATCCTGGAGAGCACGCTCGGCCGCGTGGCCGACCAGCTCGAGAAGGACGACTCGCTGCGCCGCCAGGTGAAGGCCGCGATGATGTACCCGATGATGATCGCGAGCTTCGCCGGGGTCGTGATGATCGCCCTCGTGGTCTTCATCGTGCCGGTGTTCGAGGGCGTCTTCAAGGACTTCGGCGGCAAGCTGCCCGCCATCACGCAGGTCACGGTCGACGTCTCCCACTTCGTCACCGGCCGCTGGTACCTCTGCATCGCGCTCGGCTGGGGCACGGTCTGGTCCTTCCGCAAGTGGAAGTCCAGCGACAAGGGCCGCGAGCACTGGGACCGCTTCAAGCTGAAGATCCCGTGGAAGATCGGCGACACCGTCCAGAAGATCGCGCTCGCGCGCTTCTCGCGCACGTTCTCGGCCCTCGTGGCCGCCGGCGTGCCGATGCTCGAGGCGATCGAGATCACCGGCCGCACCGCCGGCAACAAGGTGGTCGAGAACGCGATGGTGGCCGTCAAGGACTCGGTCACCGGCGGCGGCACGGTGTCCGCCCCGATGCG
>DASXNY010000101.1:0-7365 GCA_036494715.1 Thermoleophilaceae bacterium | reverse complement strand
GATCGAGTTCCGCTTCGACGAGGAGCTGCACCTGACGACGCCGGGACGCGTGCTGATCAACTCGGCCGTGTACCGCGCGCTCGACGAGCTGCTGCCTCCGAACGAGCAGCTCGAGTTCGACTACATGAACCAGACTCTGTCGAAGGCGGACACCGACAAGTACGTGCTCTCACTGTCGGATCGCTACGGCGCGCACACGCTCGCGCCCGTCCTCGACACGATCAAGACGCTGGGCTTCAAGTACGCCACGAAGGCCGGTGTCACGATCTCGAAGAACGACATCGTCATCCCGCCGGACAAGGAGAAGATCCTCGCCGGGTACGAGAAGCGCGTCGAAGAGGTGCACGGCCAGTACGACATGGGCCTGATCACCGAAGACGAGCGTCACGAGACGATCGTCAACATCTGGACCGAGGCCACGGACGAGGTCGCCGCAGCGATGGAGAATCACTTCGACGAGCTGAACCCGGTCTTCATGATGGCCAACTCCGGCGCCCGCGGATCGATGAAGCAGATCCGCCAGCTCGCCGGTATGCGCGGTCTGATGGCGAATCCGAAGGGCGAGATCATCGAGCGCCCGATCAAGGCCAACTTCATGGAAGGCCTGTCGGTGCTCGAGTACTTCATCTCGACCCACGGCGCCCGCAAGGGCCTCGCGGACACGGCCCTACGCACCGCCGACTCCGGCTACCTCACCCGGCGCCTCGTCGACGTGGCGCAGGACGTGATCGTGCGCGGCGAGGACTGCGGTACGAAGGAGAGCATCGGGCTGTCGGCGATGACCGTCACCGGCGAGCCCAACATCCAGATCGTGGGCCGCTTCGCCGCGCAGCAGATCAAGACCAAGCGCGGACGCGTGCTCGCCGAGAAGGACGAGATCATCACGCGCGACGCGCTCGCCGAGATCGTCGAGGCGCACGCGGACGAGACGTTCGACGTCCCGGTGCGCTCGGTGCTCAAGTGCGAGGCCGAGTCCGGGATCTGCCAGCGCTGCTACGGCATCGCGCCGGCCACCGGCAAGCTGGTGGCGATCGGCGACGCGGTGGGCATCATCGCCGCTCAGTCGATCGGCGAGCCAGGCACCCAGCTCACCCTGCGGACGTTCCACACCGGCGGCGTCGCCGGCGCGGACATCACGCACGGTCTGCCACGTGTCGTCGAGCTGTTCGAGGCACGTAAGCCGAAGGGCCTGGCGAAGCTCGCCGAGGTCGAGGGCACCGCCTCGGTGGAGGACACCGAGAAGGCGCTGAAGGTGATCATCACCGAGGCCTCAGGCGAGGAGCATGCCTACAGCTTCCCGCGCCGCACGCGCCTGTTCGTGCAGCCCGGGGACAAGATCAACGCGGGCGCGCAGCTCAACGAGGGGTCGATCTACCCGCACGAGCTGCTGGAGATCCGCGGCCGCACCTCCACGGAGCAGTACCTGGTCGCCGAGGTGCAGAAGGTCTACCAGTCACAGGGCGTGGACATCAACGACAAGCACATCGAGATCATCGTCCGCCAGATGATGAAGAAGGTGCGCGTCGAGCAGAAGGGCGACACGCTCTACCTGCCCGGCCAGCTCGTCGACCGCCACGAGTTCCTGAAGGTCAACGGCGACGTCAAGAAGGGGAAGGGCGAGCAGGCGCTGCACGAGGAGGTCATCCTCGGCATCACCAAGGCGTCCCTCGCTACGGATTCCTTCCTCTCGGCCGCCTCGTTCCAGGAGACCACCAAGGTGCTCACGGACGCGGCGCTCGAGGGCAAGACCGACCGGCTGCTCGGCCTCAAGGAGAACGTGATCATCGGCAAGCTGATCCCAGCCGCCACCGGCCTGCGCCGGTACCGGCGGCTCGAGATCGAGCCGACCGAGCCGATCGCGCGTCCCACGCCGGACGAGATGGGGCTGCTCGACGAGACGGAGCTGGCGGCCGAGCTCGGCCTCACCGGCGACGGCGACCTCGAGGGCTTCAGCTTCGGCAACGGCGGCGACAGCGCGGCCTTCGGCGAGGAGCTCGCCGACCTGGCGCTGCCACCGGCTGACGACGACAAGGACTAGTTAGACCGCAGACCGCAGACCGCAGACCGCAGGCTGGACTTCCCACTCTGCGGACTGCGGACTGCGGACTTGCGGACCGCCCGGATGCGCATCGAGCAGACCTTCAACGTCGGTGCGTCTCCTGGGGCCGTCTTCGACTACGTGACGGACGCGTCCAAGCTCGCCAGCTGGCAGACCACGAAGACGTCGGTCGAGCAGCTGACCAACGGACCGCCGGGGTTAGGTACACGCGTGCGCGAACGCACGAAGCCGCCGGGCGGCAAGGAGTTCGAGCAGGTGGTCGAGTTCACGGAGTTCGAGCGCCCGCGCCGGCTGCACGTCCACATCGTGGAGGGGCCGTATCCGATAGACGCCACCTACTCCTTCGACCCGGATGGCTCCGGCACACGGGTCACGTTCGTCGCAGAGGGCCCGCTCAGCGGCGCCATGCGCCTCGGCGAGCCACTCGTCAAGCGCGTGATGGCCAGACAGTTCGCCGGCTACCACGACAAGCTGCGCCAGCGCCTCGAGGCCGCCTAGAGCGAATCGGCCCAGGCGAGCAGCAGGTCCACGAGCTCGTCGGTGAGGCCCGTGTGCGACTCGGTGCGCACGAGCAACGTGGGCTCGTTGCGCTCGTCGGCCCAGCGCTCGCACTCCTCGTCGAGGAAGTCGTCCACCCAGGCCGCCGGCCGTCCACGCGCGAATGTGTCGAGCGCGCCAAGTTTCCAGTGCGCCTGGCCGAACACGGCGCCGCCGTCGAAGCTCACGACGGGGAATTCGCTCTCGAGCGCCAGCAGGTGGGGGAGGTACTCGTTTGCCTTCTCCTCCCAGCCGGTCGCCCAGACCAGCTCATAGCGCTCGCTCAGGCGCCTCAGACGCGGTCCACAGGCTTCGTTGATGCAGTGGAGCACGCCATCTACCCAGTGAAAGCTACCCGGAGGGGGATCTTCGGGAGAAAAGCCGAAGAGGCTGATTACACCGTCGACGTCGACGAACAAAATCGGTCGTTTGCTGGACGTTTGGTTCTCCTGTTTCGCAATCACTTAACGCTGGGTACAACGAAGCCACGCCATAAGCCGCTATGGTGGTCGAACCGGGGGCGGTCTGGGCTCAAGCTGCGGGGCACTGCAGCCGATAGCCCGGTATAGCGGCAGGGAGTGTCGCCCCCCTCTTATTCCATGACAGTAGAACTGGGCATTCTGCTGGCGCTCTTCTGTGCGCTGGCCACAAATCTTGGCTTCCTTTGGAAGCATCGCGGAGCCTGCGCGGCACCCGATGTCGACTGGAAGCATCCGATCCGCTCGGCCATCCAGCTCTACAGCTGCAAGTGGTTCGCACTCGGCATGGTGGTCGCCACCGGCGCCTGGGGCTTCCACGTCGCCGCGATGGCGCTGGCGCCGCTGTCGGTCGTCCAGACCGTCATCTCCGGCGGCCTCGTCTTCCTCACCGTCCTGGCCGAGCGCTTCTTCGGCTTCGAGGTCGGCAAGCGCCAGTTGCTCGGCGTCGGCCTGATGGCCGCCGGGCTGGTGCTCCTCACGCTCACCCTTCCGCACACCGGCGGCGCCCACTCGCAGTACTCGCTCGTGGCGATGGCGATCTTCGAGTCGGTCCTGCTCTTCGTCGGCACGATGATGGTGCTCTCGCCCAAGTTCGGCGTGCCACACGAGCACCACGGCCTGTTCCTCGGCTGCGCCTCGGGCGTGCTCTTCGGCGTCTCCGACGTGGCGATCAAGGCCCTCACCGGCGCGATCGGCCACTCGGGCGCGATCGGGCTGCTGTCGCCCTGGCTGTTCGTCACCATCGCCGCCTCGGTGATCGCCTTCTATGCCTCCGCGCGCGGCCTCCAGGTCGGCGACGCGGTCCCTGTGATCACGCTCACGAGCGCCGGCGCCAACGTCTCTGCCATCGCCGGCGGCATCATCGTCTTCGGCGACCCGATGTCGACTCACCCCGTCGGCATCGTGCTCCAGAGCGTCGCCTTCGTGCTGGTCATCGCAGCAGCGGCCGTCATGCCCGCACCGATGCGCGCCGTGGAAGCCTCGCCGGCGACGGCGTAACGGCTTCGCAGCTCCCTACTTCCGCAGCGCGTTGCTAGGATCACGCGCCGTGCCGTCTATTAACCAGCTCGTCCGCAAGGGCCGTAAGAAGCCCAAGAAGAAGGTGGCCACTCCGGGCCTCAAGTCCGGGCAGGGCCGCAAGAAGCGCCTGGCCGCGCCTCAGCGCCGCGGCGTCTGCACGCGCGTCTACACCACCACCCCCAAGAAGCCGAACTCGGCGCTGCGCAAGGTCGCGCGCGTGCGGCTCACGAATGGGATGGAGGTCACCTCCTACATCCCGGGCGAGGGGCACAACCTCCAGGAGCACTCGGTCGTCCTCGTACGAGGCGGCCGCGTGAAGGATCTTCCGGGCGTCCGCTACAAGGTCGTGCGCGGCACCCTTGACGCCGCCGGAGTGAGCGACCGCAAGAAGGCTCGCTCCCAGTACGGCGTCAAGGCGAAGTAGCCAGAGATGCCACGCCGCGCACCAGCAGGAATCCGCCCGATCGACGCCGACCCGGTCCACGGCTCGCGCCTCGTGCAGCAGATCATCAACAAGGTGATGGTCTCGGGCAAGAAGTCGCTGTCCGAGCAGATCGTCTACGACGCGCTCGAAATCCTCTCGCGCCGCTCGAACAAGGAGCCGGTGGAGTCGCTCGAGCAGTCCGTCGCCGCGCTCACGCCGAACCTCGAGGTGCGCTCCCGCCGCGTCGGCGGCGCCACCTATCAGGTGCCGGTCGAAGTGCCCGCCCGCCGCGCCCGCACGCTCGCGGTGCGTTGGCTCGTGGAGTTCGCCCGCGCCCGTCGCGAGAAGACGATGGCGGAGCGGCTCGCCGGCGAGCTGCTCGACGCCCAGTCCGAGCAGGGCGGCGCCTACAAGCGCAAGGAAGACATCTACCGCATGGCTCAGGCCAACAAGGCCTTCGCCCACTACCGCTGGTAATTCGGAGGCTGCAAACCTGCGGTCCGCAGCGTCCTCGGTCGGCGGTGGGCGAGTCGCGCACTGGCCTCCCTGCGTCCTTGCGGCCCTTGGTTTTCGCGCCGAATGATGCCCCGCCGCCCTTACCGCATATAGGTAGCGAAGCTTCCCCGGCGCGCACGAGCTCTGGCTTGACCACTCTCCGAAGTAGGAGTTAACTCCCTACCCCAAGGGAGGGAGCGTGAGGCCGCAGACCCCGGACGCGCCGAAGAATCCGCCCGCCGCACGCGGGCCGCTGGCTGGTTGCGCCTCTGAAGCGGGCTGATGGACTGCAACGGCCCCAACTGCGACGCGGTCCGCCGGTTGTTCGAGCTGGGGATGGAGTACATCAAGGGCGGCGAGCCCGAGGACGTCGAGGCCACGCTGCGCGAGCTGTGCGCCACCGACATCCTGCTGGTGCCCTCGTCGGCGCTCGCCTCCGGCGACCCCGGCCCGTTCCGCGGCCCCGAGGGCGTGATGCGCCAGTACGACGGCATCGCCCGGCACTGGAAGGACTTCGACGTCACGGTCGACGACTACGTCGAGGTCCCGCCCAGCACGGTGGTCCTGCTCGGCCGACTGGCCGCGCGCCGCGACGACGGCTCCGGCTATGCGATGGAGCTTGGCATGGTCAACCGCTTCGAGGAGGGGCGCCTCGCCTCAGTCCACTCCTACCAGAGCAAGCGCCGCGCCCTCGAGGAGGCGGGCGCTCCGACCTAGGGGCGCGAAAGCGGCCTGAGTAAGCGCAGCGCCCCGGCGGCCAGGACGAGCCCCGCGCCCGCGAACTCGAGCCAGTAGCCGAGCCCCGGGTTGGCCTCCGCGTCGGAGAACTGGGTGCCGACGACGCCCGTCTTGTGGATGTCCGGCATGTCGACGGCGAGGGCGATCACGAGCGCCGCGGCACCTACCGCGAGCAGCGCCACGCCGGCCGGCTTGCTCGCGCCCATGGCGGCGCCCCAGGCCATCACGAGCGCGATCACGCCGAGAATCGCGAGGGCGTAGCCGTGGTGCCCGCCGCCCGTGGTGGTGCAGGCGCTGCGCAGGTTCGGCGACGCCAAATCGCTGCATTTCGCGGTTACCACGTCGACGTGGTAGAGCGTCAGGAAGTCGCTCACGATGAGCAGGACGCCACCCACCCCGCCGAGCACGAGAATCGCCAGACGGGGAGCGCCCAAACGCCGCAAAGCAGCCGAAATTCCTTTGCTAGCATTCCCTGGCGCTCGCGGCACGACCGTTCGGCTGCCGTGAGACTCAGCCACGGGAGGAGGCTGGGTTGCGATTCACGCACATGGAGACCCTTGCCACATAGACGACTGCCCCGGGCAAAGCGCGCAGTAGCGAGAGGGCCCGGAGGGGCCTTTTTTCTGCCCTAGATCCCAATTCAAGACAAGCCAAGAAGCCACTCACATGCCACGAGACATCTCACTCGATCACACCCGCAACATCGGGATCATGGCGCACATCGACGCCGGAAAGACCACCACCACCGAACGCATCCTCTTTTACACGGGCCGTACCCACAAGATGGGCGAGGTCCATGAGGGCGCCGCGGTGATGGACTGGATGGAGCAGGAGCAGGAGCGCGGCATCACGATCACCTCGGCCGCGACCACCGCTCACTGGCGCGATTACCGCATCAACATCATCGACACGCCCGGCCACGTCGACTTCACCGTCGAGGTCGAGCGCTCGCTGCGCGTGCTCGACGGCGCGATCGCTCTGTTCGACTCGGTCGCCGGCGTAGAGCCCCAATCAGAGACCGTATGGCGGCAGGCGGACAAGTACCGCGTTCCGCGCATCGCGTACATCAACAAGATGGACCGCATCGGCGCGAACTTCGACGCCGGCGTCCAGACGATGATCGACCGCCTCGGCGCCCACCCGGTGCCGATCCAGCTTCCGATCGGCGCTGAGGCCGACTTCCGCGGGATCGTCGACCTCGTGCGCGAGCGCGCCGTCGTCTACAAGGACGACCTCGGCCAGGAGGTCGAGGAGACCGACATCCCGGACGACCACAAGGACATCGCCCACGAGGCGCGCACGCACCTGATCGAGGCGATCGCCGACTACGACGACGAGCTCATGGAGGCCTACCTCTCCGACGAGACGATCGACGTCGACCGTCTCAAGGCCGCGATCCGGAAGGCCACCCTCGACATCTCGATGACGCCGGTGCTCTGCGGCTCGTCCTTCAAGAACAAGGGCGTGCAGCCGCTGCTCGACGCCGTGATCGACTACCTCCCGAGCCCGCTCGACGTGCCGGCCGTCGAGGGCATCGAGCCCGGCAAGGACGAGGAGAACGGCCACCCGATCCCGCGGCCCGCCGCGGACGACGAGCCGTTCGCCGCGCTCGC
>DASXNY010000100.1:0-28592 GCA_036494715.1 Thermoleophilaceae bacterium | reverse complement strand
TGTCGATTTTCTCGAGGTCGAGTACGACGTCGGTGGCGCGTCGAGTCGCGGCGGCACGTTTGTGCATCACGCGGGGCGCGAGTATGGGCTTGTGACGAGCGGCGCGCTGAGGGTGACGGTCGGTTTCGAGCAGTACGAGCTCGTCGCGGGCGACTCGATCTGTTTCGACTCGGCGGTGCCGCACCGGCTCGAGACAGTGGGTGACGAGCCCGCGCGCGCGGTCTGGCTCGTGATCGGCCGCGCCGGCAGCGACGCCCGCGCGCACTGGCCGCCCGAGAGCTAGCTCGTCCCGCGCGGCCGCCCGCGCTGCCGCGGGCGTGGCGGGGTTAGCAATAAAGAGCGGCCCGGCGCGAGCGGTTTATCCGGCCGCGCCCATCTGCTGAACGGTTTGCCCGGCTATCGCAGGTGAATCGTTCAGACATCGCGAGCTCCCGGGGAAAAACCCCGCCACCCGCCCCCCCGCCACCCGCCCCCCCCGTTAAGGACTCGGATCCGGTCCCGGCTCGACGTCGTCTGCCACCAGCGAGCCGTCGGTGTCGGTGTAGTAGGTCACGTCGACGTAGTCGCCGGGGGAGAAGCCGTCGGTGAGGTCGGAGTCGGCCTCGAAGGTCATCGTGCTGCCGTCGTCGGCGTGCAGCGTCAGGCTGTTCGCGCCGATCGCGGTGACGGTGCCGAGCACGTCCTGGTCGTCGCCCGAGTCGTCGGCCGGCTCGACGTCGCCGGCCACGAGCGTGCCGTCCGCCGCCGTCTCGTAGGTCACGTCCACCGCGTCGCCGATGTCGTAGTCGTCCGTGAGATCGGGGTCGGCCTGGAAGGTCATCGTGACGCCGCCGGCCGTCTGGATCGTCAGGCTGTTCGGGCCGATCGCGGTGATCGTGCCGGTCACGTCTGCCTCCTGCCCGCCCGCGGGTGCCGGCGCGCTGCCGTTCTGGTTCCCGCCGCTGCTCGGCGCGACCGGCTTGATCGCCACCGCCGTGCCGTCGCGGTAGATCGTCTCGCTCACGAGCACGATCTGACCCTGCTGGAGACCCTCGACGTTGATCTGGAGCGATGGGCCGGAGTGCGTGTGGCCGTGCCGCGCCGCGTGGTGGCCGCCGAAGGTCAGCTTCTGGCCGTCGCCCAGGCGCAGCACCACGCCGCTGGCGGAGCTCGACACCACCGTGCCGTAGAAGGACAGCCTGCTTGCCCGCCCGTCCACGCGCAGGGCGCTTACGCGTACGCCGCTCGCCTGGAAGCTCACCCTCACACCGCGGCGCAGCCTGCGCGGGGTGCGGCGCGGCGTCGTGTAGCTGCGCACGGCGTGCTGGGAGTCCACGAGCTCGAGCCGGTGGTGCGCGCGGTCCACGCGCAGGACGGCGCCGCTCTGCCGCTGCGCGGCGCCTGCCGCGGCCGGCAGTGCAAGCAGCGCAATCGCCGCGGCGGAACTCAGGAGGAGTTGCTTCATCGCTAAGTAGGTGCCGACGCGGGCGTCCCTGCCCTCCAGGTCGGCGTGTTCCCTTTGATCGGCCGCTCCACACGCGCTTTGAGCGCAAATACCCCTGCTGTGGCGTGCTACGGGGACAGCGCGGCGGCGAGTGACTGCGCGTCGTGGCCGCCGTTGTGGAGGCGACCGTTCACGAAGAACGACGGCGTGCCGGTGACGCCGCTGGCGAGCCCGGACTGGTGGTCGCGCTCGACGCGCTCGCGCCAGCGGCCCTCGTGCAGCTCCGTGTCGAGCCGCTCGGCATCGAGGCCGAGCTCTTCGGCCGCCTCCAGGTAGAGCGCCTCGCCGAGCTTCGGCTGGGACGCGTACAGCGCGTCGTGGTACTCCCAGAACCTGCCCTGCGCGCTCGCGGCCTCGCTGGCCTCGCTGGCCGACTCGGCCATGGGGTGCTTGCGCGGGTTCGGCATGTGGCGGAAGGCGTACAGCAGCCGCTCGCCGAACTGCTCGCGGAGCCGCCTCACCTCCGGCTGCGCGGCGTGGCAGTACGGGCACTGGAAGTCGGCGAACATCACGAGCTCGAGCTCCGCGGCCGGCCCACCGAGCACGTGGTCCGAGTCGTCGACCGGCGGGGTGAGGGCATCGGGAGGCACCGACCGCCGATCTTAGAAAATCGCGTCAGGTGCATACTCCCCGGCATGCCCTACGAAGCCAGCACAGACCGCTACGACAAGATGCAATATCGCCGTTGTGGGAACAGCGGCATCCGGCTGCCGATGATCTCGCTCGGCCTCTGGAACAACTTCGGTGACGACAAGCCGCTCGACACCCAGCGGGCGATCTTGCGCCGCGCCTTCGACCGCGGCGTCTGCCACTTCGACCTCGCCAACAACTACGGGCCGCCGGCGGGCTCCGCCGAGACCAACTTCGGCCGCCACATGCGCGACGACTTCCGTCCCTACCGCGACGAGCTGATCATCTCGACCAAGGCCGGCTACGACATGTGGCCGGGCCTCTACGGCGAGTGGGGCTCGCGCAAGTACCTGCTCGCGAGCCTCGACCAGAGCCTCCAGCGCACGGGGCTCGACTACGTCGACATCTTCTATTCGCACCGCTTCGACCCGGACACGCCGCTCGAGGAGACGCTCGGCGCGGTCGACACCGCGGTCAAGCAGGGCAAGGCGCTCTACGCCGGCATCTCGTCCTACTCCGGCGCGCGGACGCAGGAGGCGGTGCAGATCCTGCGCTCGCTCGGCACGCCGCTCTTGATCCACCAGCCCTCGTACTCGCTCGTCAACCGCTGGATCGAGGACGACCTGCTGGGCGTGCTCGAGCAAGAGGGCATCGGCAGCATCGTCTTCTCGCCGCTCGCTCAGGGCATGCTCACCAACCGCTACCTCGACGGCATCCCCGCCGACTCGCGCGCCGCCAAGGGCACGTTCTTCCACAAAGACTGGCTCACGGACGAGAACCTCGGGCACGTGCGCGCGCTCAACGAGATCGCATCGCCCCGCGGGCAGTCGCTCGCGCAGATGGCGGTGGCCTGGGTGTTGCGCGATGAGCGCGTCACCTCGGCGCTCGTCGGGGCGAGCAGCGTGGACCAGCTCG
Source organism: Thermoleophilaceae bacterium (assembly GCA_036494715.1). Lineage (GTDB taxonomy): Bacteria > Actinomycetota > Thermoleophilia > Solirubrobacterales > Thermoleophilaceae > JAICJR01. Next base: position 25,564 of record DASXNY010000100.1, on the reverse strand, counting down.
ACGACACGCTCGATGCGCTCAACGAGCTCGACTTCAGCGACGAGGAGCTCGCCGCGATCGACGAGCACGCGGTCGATCTCGGCATCAACATCTGGGAGGAGTCGAGCTCCTACTGAGTTCGCTGCTCGGCGGGATAACGTTCGGGCCGTGAGGAACCAGCTACGCCCGCTCTTCGACCAGGTGGTGATCAAGGAGCTCGAGCCGGACCGCGTCCGCGCGTCTGGCCTGGTGGTCCCGCCCGGCACGCACGAGCCGCCGCCTCAGCACGGCATCGTGCTCGCGGTCGGTCCGGGCCTCGACTGGTGGGGCGGCGCCGGCATTGCGATGCCGGTCAGGCCCGGGGACCACGTCGTCTTCCCCGCCTCGGCCGGCGCCTGGGTGGAAGTGGACGAAGAACGTCTGCTCGTCTGCCGAGTCGGCGAGCTGCTCGGCGTGCTTGAGCAAGTGCGCGACTGTCCGCGCTGCGCCGAGATCCCGCTCGAGGAGGGCGATACCTGCCCCGTCTGCGGGCGGACCGGCCCCACGGCCAGCGCGATCGGCTGAGGCTCATTCGTCCTCCAGCGGCGAGGGCGCCATCTCGCCGCCGCCGGCCACTGCCAGATCGGACGGTACCGGCACGCCCACGCGCGCTGCCTCGAGCGCGACCGCCGCGCGCCACGCGACGATCGCCCTGCGCTGGCGCGACTCGAAGTGCGGCAGGCTGGCCCAGTCGCGCATCGGCAGCGCGGCCGTGAGCGCGCGCAGGTAGGCGTCCTCGAGCACGTAGGTGTGCGCGTAGGCGTGCTGTGCCGCCACCAGGTCCGGCGGCACGGGCTGCACCGCCGCGACGCGCGCCTCGTAGGCGGCGAAGCGCCGCTCGAGCCGGCGCATCCCGCGCTGGGCGGCCGCGGCGGACAGCCGCTGTTCGCGATAGCCGCAGAGCAGCGGGCCGGCGCCGTAGAGCAGCTTGTTCACGCCGAGCCGCAGTGGCTCGATCCGGGCCACGTAGGAGCGCAGCGTCTGCCGCTCGGCACGCGAAACGGAGGCGGTGCCAGCACCGCCTCCGCCTCCGCAGCCGGCCACGACCACGCTGATCGCCGCCGCGGCGATGATGCGCTCAGTACGCGTAGCCGCCGCCACTCGTCGACGTCGAGCCGGAGCTGCTGGCAGCGCTCGACTTCGCGGCCGCGGTCACCTGCGAGCCGGAGGGCGTAACGGCCCACCATTTCGCGCCGAACGCGTCCACGCCCTGCCCATTCAGCTGGCCGGCCGACTGGTCGCCGCTGAAGTAGTAGAGCGGGTGGCCGTCGAGGTCCACCTGCTTGCTGCCGTCGGCGCGCGGGACGAGCGTGATTGCGCTCGCGGTCACGCCGCTGCCGGCGGCCGGCTTGCTCTTGGCCGTGAATGGCGGCCAGTAGCTGGCGCACGCGCCGGAGCACGTGCTCTTCATGCCGGTGTCCTTGGCGAACAGGTAGAGCGTCCGCCCCTGGCCGTCCATGACGATCTTGCCGAGCGAGGTGCTCGACGCGCTCACCGCCGGGCCGGAGCTCGACGATGCCGCGGCGGGAGTTGAGCTGCTGTTGCCGCCGCCACTCCCGCAGCCGGCGATGACAAGGGCGACCAGCCCAATCGAGGCTGCGGTCGCGAACAGTTTGCGGGTCATTCGGATCCTCCTTGAAGTCAGCGTCTTTCCTGCTCTAAAAAGACGCCGACCGCGGCGGGAACCTTCCGCGCCGCGGCCGGAGGAGGGTCGGCTTTAGGCCTGCGTTAGACCGACGGGGCAGGACACGCCGGTGCCGCCCAGCCCGCAGTAGCCGCCGGGGTTCTTCGCGAGGTACTGCTGGTGGTGGTCCTCGGCGTAGTAGAACTCGGGCTCGTCGGCGATCTCAGTGGTGATCTCGCCGTAGCCCTGGGCCGACAGGCGATCCTGGTAGCTCCTCTTCGACGCGAGCGCCGCATTGCGCTGCGCATCGGAGCTCGTGTAGATCGCCGAGCGGTACTGGCTGCCGACGTCGTTGCCCTGGCGCATGCCCTGGGTCGGGTCGTGCCCCTCCCAGAAGGCCTTCAAGAGCTCCTCGTAGGAGATCTTCTCGGGGTCGAACACCACGAGGACGGCCTCGGTGTGGCCGGTGCGCCCGCTGCAGACCTCCGCGTAGGTGGCGTTGGGGGTGAAGCCGCCCGCGTAGCCGACGGCGGTGGTGTAAACGCCGTCGAGCTCCCAGAAGCCGCGCTCGGCCCCCCAGAAGCAGCCCATGCCGAACACCGCGCGCTCGAGGCCGTCGGGGAACGGCGGCCTGAGCGGCGTGCCCAGGACGAAGTGCTTGTCCGGCACCGGAATCGGCTCGGGGCGACCGGGGAGGGCCTGGTCGGCCGCCGGCAGGTCGGTCTTGTGGCGAAGGATTTGGAACAAGTGCTCTCCTAATTCTGAGGGTCTTTTTCTCTATGGAGAGAGTCCACTGGGCCCCTCCGATGTTACGAGGATGGTGGGCTCGCGGGGCACGGCGCCGGGGTCGAAGCGCTCGATCAGCGCCCGCGCGCTGACCTGCTCGCCTGGCGCGGCGAGGCCCACGCTCGCCGCCATCCAGGACAGGGCAGCCGCCGGCTCTTGGTCCTCGAGCGTGATCGCGCCGTGGCGCTTTGCCAGGCGACTCCCGTCGGGCCCGAGTACGAGCGGCACGTGGGCGTAGTGCGGCGCGCTCAGCGCGAGCAGCCTGGCCAGCTCGAGCTGGCGCGGAGTCGAGTCGAGCAGGTCGTCGCCGCGCACCACCTCGGTGATTCCCTGGTCGGCGTCGTCGAGCACCACCGCCAGCTGGTAAGCGGGCGCGTCGTCGCCGCGCCAGAGCACGAAGTCGTCGACCACGCCGGACACCCGGCCGTGCAGCCGGTCCTCGAACTCCACCCGCGTGGCGCGGGCGTCGAGGCGCAGCGCCGCCGGCCTGCCCGACCGTTCGCGCTCGGCGCGCTCGGCCACGCTCAGGTTGCGGCAGGTGCCGGGGTAGGCGCCCTCGGGCAGCGGCCCGTGCGGCGCCTCGGCCGCGGCGCGGATCTCGGCGCGCGTGCACCAGCACGGATACACGCGGCCCGCCGCTCGCAGCTCCTCGAGCGCCTCGCGGTAGCGCTCCGTGCGCTCGGACTGGCGCGGCGCCACCCCGTCCCAGTCGAGCCCGATCGCCCGCAGGTCGTCGATCTGCGTGCGCTCGTGCTTTGGCTTCGAACGCGCACGGTCGAGGTCCTCGATCCGCAGGAGAAAGCTGCCGCCCGCGGACCGCGCGAACAGCCACGCCAGGAGCGCGGTGCGCAGGTTGCCGAGATGGAGGCGCCCGCTGGGGCTCGGCGCGAAGCGGCCATCCGACTGGGAGGTCATCGGACGATGATGGTGACTAGTCTCCGACGCCGATGCCCGCGCCCCTGATAGACGAGCTCAAGGACTGGCTGCGGATCCCCTCCATCTCCACCGGCGGGGGCGACCCGGCCGACCTCGCGCAGGCGGCCGACTGGGTCTGCGAGCGCGTGGAGGCAGCGGGCGGCAGCGCCAAGGCCGACACCACGCACGGCGGCAACCCGCTCGCCGTGGGCGACCTGAAGTCGTCTGACGGCGACGCCCCCACGATCCTCATCTACGGCCACTACGACGTGCAGTCGGTCGGCGACGAGAGCGCCTGGACCACGCCGCCGTTCGAGCCCGACATCCGCGACGGCCGCATCTATGCACGCGGCGCCGCCGACGACAAGGGCAACTTCCTGCCGCTGCTGCACGTGGCATGCGAGCTCGCGCGCGAGGACCGGCTGCCGGTGAACGTGCGCGTGCTCGTGGAGGGCGAGGAAGAGGCGGGCAGCGGGGCGGTGTCCAAGTGGATCGCAGCCGACGAGCGCGGCGCCGACTGCGCGCTCGTGTTCGACTCCGCCATGGCCGACGAGCGCACGCCGGCGGTCACCATCGCGCTGCGCGGCATCGTGATGGCGGAGATCGACGTGCGCAGCGCCGCGCGCGACCTGCACTCGGGCATCTACGGCGGCAGCGTGCTGAACGCGCTGCACGTACTGCACGCGATGGTGGGCACCCTCGTGCCGGGTCCGGACGGCCGCCCGCGCGACGAGCTGCGCGTGGGTATCGAGCCGCCGACGGAGGCAGAGCTCGAATCGTGGAAGCGGCTCAAGCCGGGTGACGAGGTGCTGGCCGAGGTGGGCGGCCGTCCGGTCACGCCGAACGCGGGCCGCGACTACTACCTGCACAACGGCGCCGACGCCTCGCTCGAGATCAACGAGCTGCGTGGCGGCGAGCCGCGCACCGTCGTGCCCGCCACCGCCCACGGCGCGGTCAGCCTGCGCCTCGCGCCGCGCCAGAACGCGGCCGAGATCAAGGAGACGATGGAGCGGCTGATGCGCTCGGTGGTGCCCGACGGCGCCGAGGTGAGCTTCTCGTGGCACGTGGCGGACCCCGCCCTCTCGGATGCCGACTCGGCGCCGGTCAAGCTCGCCGCCGAGGCGCTCGGGCGCGCCTGCGGAGTGCCCGCCGCGCTGGTCCGGGTCGGCGGCTCGATCCCCGCCGTGGCGGACCTCATGAATCAGGGCATCCCCACGGTGGTGAGCGGCTTCGGCCTGCCTGAGGACGCGTTCCATGCGCCCGACGAGTCGTACAGCCTGCGCAGCCTCGAGCTCGGCGAGCGCGCCGCTGCCGAGCTCTACAGCTCGCTCGCCGGCCTGCGCTAGCGCTCCGGCCGTTTGCGCACATTCCGCCGACTAGGCCATACATTCGTCCAGCCGCGGTGTAACACGCGGACCAGCGGGGGACAACCAAAACGGTGTTGCTCCGTGCCTGATCTACCGCTCTCGGAAGACGCGGCTCTCGTGCTCGCTCTCGCGGGCACCGCGATCCGCTTTGCCGACTCGCCACAGTCCGAAGCCGAGCACTGGCTTCGAATCCTCCGTATGCACGGCGAGGTCGGGGCGGCGATGCAGGGACTCGGAGTCGGCGAGAAGCCTCTGGAATCCGGCGCGCCTCCAGCCGGGGGAACACAGCGCTTCCGCCGCGGTGGCGACAACATGGTGGAGCTCGCCCGAACGCGGGCGGCTGAAAACGCGGCGGCTCGAGGATCAGAGCTAGTCGGGACTGTCGACGTGCTGCATGCCGTGGAGGGCATCTACGGCAGCTACTTCGAGGACGTCCTGTACGCCCGCGGCTCCACCGTCGAGGAACTCAGCGAGAAGCTGGCCGGCGCTCCCGAGGAGCGCTCGGCGGCAAAGCACAGCTGACGGTCGTAACGGCGGCCCTCCGTGTCCGGGCCGCCGCTACGATCGGCCGTCCTGTTCTGTCAGGCGCGCGCCTTGGAGCGCGAGCGGCCCGTCGAGCGCGAACGGCTCGACGTCGTGCGCGTGCGCGAGGCCGACGCCGTCGCGCGGCTGCGCGCGGTCGTCGTGCGCCTGCGCGGCTTGGCACGCTGGGCCGCCGGCACTTCCTCAGTGGCCACGGCCTTGGAGAGCTGCGGAATCAGCCTGGCGAGGAAGTTCGACATGCGCTCCTCATCGCGGCGGATCTGCTTCGCCACCTGCGCGGTCTCCTTGTCGCCGACCGCCGTCGCGAGCGTCTCGATGGTCGTGTAGGTGGCGATCTCCTCGGCCTCGTCGGAGAACTGCGTCTTGGCGTTCTTCAGCATCTTCTCCTGCTCGCCGGTGCCGCGCACCGCGTGCAGCGGACCCTGAGCGAGCGCAGCGGCCTTGTTCGCGGCGCCCTCGACCCTCTTGGCCGCGCCGGCCACGCCCGTGGCCTCGGCCTTGCCGCCGAGCGCCTTGATGCGCTTCTCGACTAGCCGCGCGTGCGCCTTGGTCTCCTTGAGGTGCTCCTTCAGGCGCTTCTTGTACGGCGCCCGCGTGGTCAGCGCGATGTCCGCTTCAAGCGCGGTCTCGAGCTGCTTCTCCTTGCCGTACGCCTCGTTCAAGTACTGCACGAGCTTCGTATCGCGCTCGTTGAGTCCCGCCATGGTCTGCCTGCCTCCCGAAAGGGTGTCTGGAAACGGTTGAAACACGGGCGTACCCGACTATTCGGCGACTATGCGTGAGCCCGCGCCTTCGTCGCGCATGAGGTACGCGGCGGTGGCGATCATCGGCAGGGAGATCACGAGGACCACCGCCGCGACGGCGTTCACCTCGGGCAGGTTCTGGCTGTTGCGGAAGGCGCCGAGGATCCACAGCGGGAGCGTCGTGGTGTCCGCGCCGGCGAGGAAGAAGGTGACGGCAATCTCGTCGAACGAGAGCGCGAGCGCGAGCAGCGCGCCCGCGATCAGGGCCGTGCGGATCGACGGGAAGGTGACGTGGCGGAAGGTCTGTAAACCGCTCGCGCCGAGGTCGCGCGAGGCCTCCTCGAGCGACGGCGACAGCCGCCGCAGCCGCGCCAGCACGTTGTTGAACACGAGCACGATGCAGAACGTGGTGTGCCCGATGATCACGGTACGCACCGACAGGTCGGTGTGCGTGAACAGGAAGAACGACGCGAGCGCGACGCCCGTGATCACGCCCGGCAGGATGATCGGGAGCGTGACCGCGAAGTTCACGGCCTCGCGGCCGAAGAAGCGGAAGCGCGCGAACGCGAACGCCATGCCCGTGCCGAGCACGAGGGCGAACGCGGTCGAGAACAGCGCCACCTTCACCGACAGCCAGGCCGCGTCCTTCGGCGCCGGGTCGTGCCAGAGCTTCACGAACCAGCGCGTCGAGAAGCCGGGGAACGGCCACGAGTTGACCGTGGTCTTGTTGAACGCGTAGAGCACGATCAGGCCGAGCGGCAGGTAGAGGAACAGCAGCACGATCGCCGCTGCCACGCTGAAGCCGATCTTCGAGCCGCGCCCGCCCACCTAGAGGTTCTCCAGCGCGCCGCTCCGGCGCGTGATCGCGAGGAACACGACGAGGGTGAACAGGGTGAGCGAAGCGAGCGCCGCGCCGAACGGGAAGTCCGCCGCGACCCCGAAGCGGTCGCGGATCGCGCCGCCCAGCACCTGCGAGCCGCCGCCGACGAGCTGCGGGGCCACGAAGTCGCCCATCGAGAGGGCGAACACGAAGATCGAGCCGGCCACGACGCCGGGCAGGGCGAGCGGGAAGATCACGCGCCGGAAGGTCGTCCAGGCGCCACCGCCGAGGTCGCGCGAGGCCTCGACGTAGGAGTCGGGGATCTTCTCGAGCGCCGTGAAGACGGGCAGCACCATGAACGGCAGCCAGACATAGGCCCACGTGAGCGCGATCGCGTCGTTGTTGTAGAGGAACGCGCTCGACGGGTGGTTGATCACCCCGATGTCCATCAGGAAGCCGTTGAGCAGCCCCGAGCTGCCCAGGATCGTCCGCCAGGCGAAGATTCGCACGAGGATGCTCGACCAGAGCGGCACTACCACGAGCAGGAACATCAAGGTGCGCCACCTGGTCGGCACGATGCGCGCCATGAACCAGGCGAGCGGGAAGGCCAGCGCGATGTCCACGGCGGTGACGATCGCGGCCAGCAGCACCGTGCGCCCGTACACGCGCAGCCACAGCCCGCCCTCGCCGAACAGCTTCTTGTAGTTGTCGAAGGTCCAGCTGTGGATGAGCTTGGCGGTGAACACGTCCTGCTGCCACAGCGACGTGAGCAGTAGCAGCCCCAGCGCGACTATGTAGAAGACGAGCAGCCACACGACGGCCGGCCCGAGGAGGAGTCCGAGCCGGCCGCGTGGGTGGGCGTAGAGCGCCCGCGAGAGGCGGGCGCCCACGCCGCTACGTCGCTGAATTGCGTCTGTGCTCAGCCCTTCACCTGCGCCCAGGCGTCAGTCCACTGCCGGTAGTTGGTCGGCGAGACGGGCGTCTGCCAGTACTTGATCGACGAGTAGTACTTGGGGTCGGTCACGTGCAGGTCGTTGCATTGGGTCTTGCCGAGCAGCGAGCACGTCTTGGTGTTGGCCGGGCTGTACCCGGTCACCGCGACGACCTGCTTCTGCACTGGCGGTGAGGTGGCGTAGTTCATCCACTTGTAGGCGCAGATGGGGTGCTTGGCCTTGGCCGACAGCATCCAGGTGTCGGACCAGCCGGTCACGCCCTCCTTGGGAATCACCTCGCCGACGTTCATGCCGGCCTTGCGCAGGTCGTTCGTCATCAGCGGCCAGCCCGCGCCGACCACCGCGTCACCCGACTTGAACAGCTGCTCGAAGTCGGTGGCGAGCACCCAGTACTTGCGCACGAGGCCGCGCTGCTGCTTGAGCTTGGCGACGACCTTGTTGAGCGTGTCCTGGCTGATCGCGTACGGGTTCTGCTGCCCGAAAAACTGGAGCGCCGGGTCGGCGATCTGGATCGGGTTGTCGGGCACCGTGATCTTGCCCTTGAACTTGGGGTCGTAGAGCACGGACCACGACGTCGGCGCCGGGCTGACCTTGTCCTTGTTGTAGATCAGGACGTTGGCGCCCCACATGAACGAGATGCCGTAGTGCTTGCCGTCGACCGTGTTGAACGGCGGCGACTGAAGCTGCGGCGCCAGCGAGCTGAAGTTGGTCAGCTTGGACGTGTCCACCCGCGCAACGGCGCCCGACTTGATGGCGCGCAGCGAGGCGTCGCCGGAGAACGACGCGAGGTCGTACTGGCCGCCGCCGCCCGAGGTGAACTTGGTGAACATCTCGTCGGACGAGCCGGCGTACACGGAGTTGACCTTGCAGCCGGTCTGCTGCGTGAACGCCTTGACGAACGACGGGTCGGTGTAGCCCTCCCAGTCGACGACGTTGAGCTTGCCCTCGCCGGGAGCGTTCACGTCGATCCCCTTGGCGCCGCTGGTGCTGCCGCCGCCGCCGGTGCTGCTGCTCGAGCTGCCGCTGCTTCCGCAGGCCACCACGGTGGTCAGCGCGGCGACCAGCGCGCATGTCAGCGCGATCCTCGTCATTGCGAGTCCTCCTCGTGTTTCGTGCCTATGACTCGTGTGTATTCACGCCCCCATACGAGGGTCACGGTCTGGCCGCGCAGGCCCTCCGCGTCCTCGAAGCTGGTATGCGCGTTCTGGCGCACCACCATCAGCTCCCCTCCTCCATCGAGCGACACCACGAAGCGCGTCATCGGTCCGGCGTAGAGGCTCTCGGTGACCACGCCGGAGGCATGACACGTCGCGTCCGCAGTGCGCAGGCCGCCGTCCGCAACCGAGATGCGCTCCGGCCTGATCGTGACGATCGCGGTCTGCCCGGAGCTGAGCGAGCCGGCAGCGGTGGTGACGCTGTCGTTCGGGCCGAGCTTGAGCGTGGCCGTGTCTTGCTCGACCTTCTCCACGGGCAACTCGAGCAGGTTCGACACGCCTACGAAGCCGGCCACGAAGCCCGACTCCGGCTCGTCGTAGACCTCGTTCGGCGCGCCCACCTGGATCACGCGGCCGCCGTCCATCACCGCGATGCGGTCGCTCATCGTGAGCGCCTCGTCCTGGTCGTGCGTGACGTAGATGAACGTGATGCCGACCTCCGACTGGATCCGCTTCAGCTCCACCTGCAGTTGCTGGCGCAGCTTGAGGTCGAGCGCGCCGAGCGGCTCGTCGAGCAGCAGCACCCGCGGGCGGTTGACGAGCGCGCGCGCCAGCGCCACGCGTTGCCGCTGGCCGCCCGAGAGCTGGCTTGGACGGCGTCCCTCGTAGCCCTCGAGGCGCACCATCGCAAGCGCGTCGGCCACGCGCCGGGCGCGCTCGTCGCGCGCCACCTTCTTCACGCGCATGCCGTACGCGACGTTGTCCCCGACGCTCATATGCGGGAAGAGCGCGTAGTCCTGGAACACGGTGTTGACGTTGCGCTCGTTGGGCGGCACGCCCGTCACGTCCTGGCCGGCCAGCTCGATCTGGCCACCGTCGGGGCGCTCGAAGCCCGCGATCAGCCGCAGCGTGGTGGTCTTGCCGGAGCCGGAGGGGCCAAGCAGGGTGAAGAACTCGCCGGCGCGGACCTCGAGGTCGATTCCGTCGAGCGCGACCACCTCGCCGTAGTTCTTGCGCAGCCCGCTCAGCCGGATGTCCGGGGTATTCGTCTTTATGTTCCCGGCATCGACCGGCGGGGCGTCCGCCTGGTGAAGGGGCATGGGACGGTTTCTACCGGTATTGGAGCGGCAGGTGTGCCTTTGTGTACAAATTTTCGCCGCGTTGGCAAACCGAGGACGGACGCGTGCGCCGATGGAGCCAACCGTTTTGACGACTCACGGCTGGGGTAGGACCGCGCAGACCCGATCAATTCAAGGAGCTGATGCGGATGAGCATCATCGACAAGATTCTCGGCCGCACCAAGAAAGCGGCCGGCGATCTCGCAGACGACCCGTCACTTCGCCGCCAAGGCCGTCAGGAAGAGCGAAAAGGCGAAGCCAAGGAAGAGCTCTCGGACGCTCAGGACAGAACAGCCGACAAGGCGCAGGAAGTTTCCGACCTGGAGCGCAAGACCTCGTAGGCCGGAGGCCAGAGGCCAGAGGCCAGAGGCCAGAGAACTAAAAACTAAGAACTAAGAACTAGTTCACAGCTTGATGATCACGATCACCGCGCTGATGATCACGCAGACGATGATCACGATCTGCATCGCGATCCAGAAGCGCGGTATTCCCTCCATCAATCGATGAGGGACTGACGCAGGGCGATCGCCACCGCGTGGGTGCGCGTGTCCGCCTGAAGCTTGGCGATCACGCGCTTGGTGTCCGACTTCACGGTCTCGACGCTGAGCCCGATGCGGCGGGCGATCTCCTCGGTGTGGTAGCCCTCGGCGAGTAGCTGGAGAATCTCTCGTTCGCGCTCGCTGAGCGGCTGCTCGCGGCTGCCCGCGCCGGTCATGAGCAGGGCGGGGGAGAGCGACGGGTCGACGAACGGCTTGCCGTCGGCGACCGTGCGGATCGCGCGCAGCAGGTCCTCGGGTGGCGACCCCTTCATCACATAGCCGCGGGCGCCGGCGGCGATCGCGTCGGACAGCAGCCGCTTGTCGCCGTAGGCCGAGAACACCACGAAGCTCACGTTCGGAGCCGCCTCGTGAATGCGCTTGACGGCGGAGATCCCGTCGATGCCCGGGAGCCGGACGTCGATCAGGACGATCTGCGGGTTGTGGCGCGCGACGGCCTCGATGGCCTCCTCGCCGGTCTCGACCGTTCCAACAAGTTCGAGATCGTCGAGTTGACCGAACAGTAGGTCCAGTCCCTGTCGCACGACCGGATGGTCGTCCACCCCCAGGCAGCGAGTCCGTGCAGCCATGTCGGCGATGGTACAGCGATTGGGCCATTACCGCTATGCACCTTCTTATGAGCGCAGCCGAAATGCATATGATGCGCGCGCTGCGCCTCGGCAATGGGGAAGGGAGAGGGATGTTCGGCTCAATCGTGGTAGGCACCGACGGCTCCGATACGGCGACGGAGGCCGTACGGCAGGCCAAGGAGCTCGCCAAGGCGGTGGGCGCCGTGCTCTACGTGGTGAGCGCGTATGAGCCCGTTCCCGAGGGGCGGTTGCGCGCTGAGCGCAAGGACGCGCCGGAGGACCTGCAGTGGTCGATCAACCCGCGCGAGGACGTGGAAGCGACGCTGCGCGACGCGGGTGAGGCGGTCGAGCAGGCCGGCGTGAAGGTCGAGACCTTCTCACGCGAGGGCGATCCGGCTGACGCGATCCTCGACGTGGCGGAGGAGCAGGGCGCCGACCTGATCGTGGTCGGCAACAAGGGCATGACGGGGGCCAAGCGCTTCCTGCTCGGCTCGGTGCCGAACAAGGTGTCCCATCACGCGCCCTGCAGCGTCCTGATCATCCGTACTACGTAGCGAGGAACGCGAGCAGCAGGTCGCGGAAGCGGTTGGGCGTCTCGAGCGGGGCCAGGTGGCCCGCGTCCTCGATCACGATGTGGGTGGCCTCGGGCAGCGCGGCGGCGATGCGCTCGGCGCCATCGCGGAAGTCGACCTTGTCGTGCTCGCCCGCCGCTACGAGTGCCGGCACCGCGATCTGGCTCAGCGCGTCTGGCTGCTGCTCGAGCGGGTCCTCGATCTCCTTGCTGCCGTCGTCGGCCGCGAGCTGAAGCTCCGTCGCGCGCCGGTACATGGTGCCCACCTGCTCGCGGAGCTCCGCGGGTGCGCCCGGCAAGGTCCACGCGTCCACCGCCGCTGCCACGGCGGCGTCGACGTCGCCGCGGTCGAGCGCCTCGCCTTCGGCTTCCCAGATGGCCGCCAGCTCTGGGGATGGCTCGAGGTCCGGCGGCGGGGCCGAGATCACCACGAGCCCCGACACCCGCTCGGGCGCCACCACGGCGATGATGAGCGCCACGGCGCCGCCGAACGAGTTGCCGACGAAGACGGCGCGCTCGATGCCGAGCTCGTCCAGCGTCTCGATCACGTCCTTCCAGGGCGCGTCGCTTACGGCGGAGGCGTCGCCGAAGCCGGGCAGGTCGAGCGCCACGGCGCGATAGCCCGCGTCGGCAAGTGGTGCGAGATGGTCCGCCCACATGCGGCGGTCGGCCACACCGGCGTGTAGCAGTACGACGGCCGGTCCGCTGCCGGCCTCATCGCGGGGAAGGGGCACCCCGCGAGTATCTCCGAACTGGCCTAGGGAATGGAAGTGCTGAGCGCCTGCGCCGGCTGGACCTCGCCGTAGCCGTAGCGCTCGTCGTAGCCCACGGGGCCGAGATCGAAGGCGGTGTGCTCGAGGCGGGCCTCGACCGCGTTGGCGGTCGGGTGCGAGCCGAGGCGCTTGCTGGCGATCAGCAGCGCGGCGGCGGCGGCCACGTGTGGGCTCGCCATCGACGTGCCCTCGTACTCCTCACCGCGCAGCGCGAAGCTGCGGACGCTGCCGTCGTGGGAGAAGGTCTGCTGGAAGATCGGCGGGAGGTCGACGCCGGGGTGGCAGTTGGTCTGGTCGGCCGGGTTGTCGCTGTTGGGCGCGTCCGAGCCGCCACCGGGCGCCACGAGCTTGAGGCCCGAGCCGCCGTTCGAGTAGTCGGCCTGGCAGCCGTCCTTGGTGATCGCGCCGACCGAGATCACGTGCGTGGTATGCGCCGGGTAGGCCACCGAGTTGTCGGCCTCGTTGCCGGACGCCGCCACCATCACCACGTTCTTGCGGTGGGCGTAGCGCACGGCGGACACGATCTCGGGGATCTGTGACGCCGTGACGCTCGTGTCGAATTCCAGGCTCATGTTCATCACCTGGGCGCCGTTCTTGGCCGCGTAGCGGATGGCGCGCGAGATCGCGATCGCGTCGCCCGCGCCCTCGGAGTCGAGCACGCGCAGCGGCATGATCTTCACGCCGTAGGCGAGGCCCGTCAGTCCGACGCCGTTGTTGGTGGCCTCGGCGATGGTCATCGTCACGTGCGTGCCGTGGCCGTTCTCGTCGTTGGCGTGGCGGTCGTTGTCGACGAAGTCAAAGGCGCGGATGAAGCGCCCGCCGTGCAGGTCCGGCGCCTTGCGGAAGCGGTGGTAGTCCTGGTAGGCGACGCCCGTGTCGAGCACGGCCACGATCACTCCGCTGCCGCCGGGCGCGCCCGCGGCGATGGCCTCGTCCCACGCCACAGGTGCGTTCATGCTGAACGGCCCGGTCATGTCCCACTGGGTCGCGGCCCAGCCGCCGGGTGTGCCGGTGAGGCCTGGGTCGTTGGGGGAGTACGCCGCGTGGGCGATGTAGTCGGGCACCGCGTACTCGACGCCCGGGTGCTTCTTCAGCGACGTGATCGCCTCGGGCACCGTACGGTCGCCCTCGATCCGCAGGGCGCGAGCGCCGGCCGGCAGGCGCGACTCGAAGGCCATCTTGGTGCGCTTCTGCACGATCGCGCGGACGAGGCGGGGCGCGCCGTGGCGGTACTTCACGATCACCTTGCCGGGGACGTAGTCGGACGCAGCCGCGGACGAGGCGACAATCAGAAAGGCCGCTGCGATAGCGGCCCCGAAAAAAAACGGACGGCGGCGCATCTGGCTAGGGTGGGCTCCAGAAGAGTATGTCGGCAAGAACAACGTCTAGCAGCAGAAGTTGTTGTTGACCGCTGGACGCGAGCCTATGACCTCCATCTTCTTCCCGCGCGACGAGTACTTCATGCGTCTCGCTTTGCGGGAGGCGGAACGCGCGCTCGAGCACGACGATGTGCCGGTTGGGTGCGTCGTCGCCCGCGACCAGGAGGTGATCGGCGCGGCCCCCAACGAGCGCGAGCTGCGCGGGGATCCCACCGCCCACGCGGAGATCCTCGCGCTGAGGGAGGCGTCGCAGGCGGTCGGCCATTGGCGGCTCACCGACGCTGTGGTGTACGTGACACTCGAGCCGTGCGCGATGTGCGCCGGGGCTTTGGTGCTGGCCCGCGTACCACGGGTGGTGTACGGAACGGTTGACCCAAAGGCCGGTGCCGCGGGCAGCGTGCTCAACGTCATGGACGAGCCGAGGCTCAACCACCGGCCGGAGGTGGCCGGCGGCCTGCTCGCCGACGAGGCCGCGGGACTCCTCCGCGAGTTCTTCGCGACCCGCCGCTGAGCAGGGCTTTTACGGCTTCGGCCGGGGGAAGCTCGTGCCCACCACGGCGTCCCAGCCGCGGTCCGGCAGCAGCGCATGCTGTGCGATCAGCACGCGCGCCGAGGCGGTGACCGGGTAGCGCGCCTTCGGCCGCTTCTTGGTGATCCCCTTCTCCACCGCGCGCGCGACGGCCTCCGGTCCGGCGCCGAGTCGCGCGAGCGTGCCCGTATAGGCGCCGGCGGTTGCCGCCGCCACCGCGGCGTTGAAGTGCGCGTAGGGACCGTCGCTCTCGATGCCGCTCATCGAGCCCACCGCGGCCTCGCCGAATTGAGTGCGAATCAGCCCGGGCTCGATCAGCACGACCTTCACGCCGAAGCCGGCGACCTCGAAGCGCAGCACGTCGGAGATCGCCTCGACCGAGTACTTGGTGGCGTGGTAGGCGCCGCCGCCGGGGAACGTGAGCTTGCCGCCCATCGAGCCGATGTTGACGATGCGGCCGTCGCCCTGGGCGCGCATCCCGGGCAGCACAAGTTGGCACATCCGCAGCAGCCCGAAGACGTTGGTCTCGAACTGCCGGCGCACGTCGTCGAGCGGCACGGATTCGAGCGCGCCGGACTGGCTGTAGCCCGCGTTGTTCACGAGCGCGCCGATGGCGCCCTCGGCGGCCTCCACCTGCTCGACGGCGGCGCGCATCGAGTCCTCGTCGGTCACGTCGAGCGCGAGCGTCTTGCAGCCCTTCTGCGCGAGGTCCGCGATCGACTCGGGCCTGCGCGCGCTCGCGTAGACGGTCCAATCCTTCTGCGCCAGCAGCTCCGCCGTGGCCCGCCCGATGCCAGTCGAGCAGCCGGTGATCAGCACCGCCTTCGATGTCCGAGCCATCTTCTCTCCTCCGGCCGGTTGAGTGCCTGAGACGCTAGCCTTCCTGACGCTCTGGAGGGGTGCCGGAGTGGTTGAACGGGGCGGTCTCGAAAACCGTTAGCGGCGGTTTCGTCGCTCGAGGGTTCGAATCCCTCCCCCTCCGCTTCAGCGGCCGGCGACGGTCGAGACGTAACGCGCAACGGCGGCGATCTGCGCGTCGTTCAGCTTGTTGACGAACGACGGCATCCCGCCGCCGCCCGAGCGGACGATCGCGGAGACCGTGTCGGCGCTCGGGCGCAGGTCGTCCAGGTTTGGTCCGACTGCGCCGGACGCGCTGGCCGCCTTGAGCGTGTGGCAGTTGCCGCACTGCGCGCTCTTGAAGACCTGAGCTCCCGAGGCCGCCGTGGTCCCGTACTTGCCCGTCCCTTTCTTCTTCGCTCCAACGAGGCTCGGGCCGACGAAGAGCAGGGTCACCACGAGCGCGGTGGCCGTGATGCACACCAGGGTCAGGCCCCGGTCGAGGAGCCTGAGCATCAGAGCGGGGGGAAGCCGAGGTGGCGGATGTACCAGAGCCCGCTCGCGACCCAGGTGTAGGCGAGCAGCACGAACGTGAGGCCGCCCGCGAGCGGCAGCGCCAGGCCCGGCAGGTTGCGCGAGCGCACGAGCACGACCTTGGTGGCGAAGGCCCCGTAGAAGAGGCAGCCGAGGATCGAGTGCGTCAGCACCCGGGCGCTCGAGTGCTGGAAGCCGAGCTGGTAGAGGCAGTGGTAGGCCACGGGCAAGCTGATGAGGAACGCGAGCCGGCCGGAGATGCGGTGCACGACGCCGAGTGAGCTCGGGGCCGGGCCGAGCGGCAGGCGGCCGTACATCCAGAGCGCGCTGAACACCTGCGCGACCGCGAAGCCGACCGCGATCGTCGACAGCCAGACCTTCATCGTAAAGGTGTTCTTGAAGCCGAGCGTGATTGCCAGATCGCTCGCCGGAGTGTGGACGTTGCTGTAGATCCCGAGGGTCAGCGCGACGGCTGCACCGAGGGCGGCGGCCAACAGTAAACGGCCTGCCACTGGGTCCCGCTGGGTGAAGCTCGCCGCGGGAGCTGACCCGCCCATTCGAACCTCCGGCTCGGTTGGCGCAACACTAACTGCGCGGTTGGCGCAGGGGCAAGCGGTGCCAGGCGTTGTTGAGGTAGCCCTTCACGTTCCAGAGGCCGGCCAGGTCCTCCGGCTGCGTGGCGGCGGCGCTGTCGAACGCGCGCACGACGAGCTCGCTCGCGCCGCCGGTGTCGCCGAGCCGCGCCTCCCAGAGCTGCCAGCTACCGGGGCGGCCGTCGCCGATGAGGTCGGCGCGCTGCCAGGTCGCGCCGCCGTCGAGCGACACCTCGACACGCTCGACGCGGCGCTGCCCGCCGGTGAGCGCATAGCCGCGGGCGACGCCGTCCTTGACCTCGCAGGTGACGGAGTTCACGGGCAGCTCGCTCAACTCGAAGCCGCGGTCGCCGGGCGTGCTCCGCAGCGAGTAGGCGTCCTGGAAGTAGTTGGACGACGACTCGCGCTGGACCGTCACGCTGGCCAGCCACTTGACGCTGCGCGCGCCGATCGTGCCCGGGGCGACGATGCGCAGCGGGTAGCCATGGATGGCCGGGAGCTGGCGGCCGTTCAGCTCGTCCGCGATCAGGACGCTGGGGTTGAGCGCGGTCTGGAGCGGGATCGAGCCGCCGAACAGCGTCTGCTCGCCGTTCTCCACGCACCGGTCGAGGCCGGTAAAGGCTACGTGTCCGACGTCGGTCTCGAGGCCGGCGGCCAGCAGCACGTCACGCAGGCGCACGCCGCCCCAGAGCGCGTTGCCCACCACGCCGTCGGCCCACTGCACCTCGCCGGGGATCGGCGCGAGGCTGGCGAGGTCGCTGCGCCGGTTGCCCGCGCACATCAGCGCGGCCGGGACCTCGACGCGCTCGAACTGGAGCAGGTCCTCCAGCGACAGCTCGGATGGCTGGCGCACGAGGCCGTCGAGTCGCAGCCGGTAGGTCGCCGGATCGACCTCGGGTACGGGCCCATGCGTGCGCACGAACAACAGCTCGGTGGGGGTGACGGTGGAGCGGCAGAGCAGGTCGAGCGGGGTCTCGGCGTTGAGCGGGCTGCGGGTGCGGATTAGGAGCGCCGGATGCTTGGGCGCCCAGGCGTCGAGGCCGCCGGCGAGGTCGGCGAGCTGATCGAAGCCCTGCCCGTGAAGGAGGCTCGCCGCGATGGTGGAGCGGAAGCCGCTGCTGCAGTGCACCACGAGCCGGCGGTCGCGCGGCAGCTCGGCGAGGCGCTCTGGGAGGTGCGACAGCGGGATGTTCACGCCGCCCTCGATGCGGCTCTCGTCCCACTCGCTCTCTGAGCGGACGTCGAGCAGCGCCGGCGGGTCGTCCGAGGCGAGCTCCTCCGCCAGCGCGGTGGGGCCGATGCGCTCGAAGCGGCCGACGAGCTCGGGATGGCGGTCGAGCACGCGCGCGCCGCCGGCGAGGTAGCCGGCCACGTTGTCGAAGCCGATGCGGCCGAGCCGCATGGCGGCCTCGCGCTCGCGCCCGGGATCTGCCAGCAGCACGATCGGGCGCTCGCGGTCGAGCAGCGTGCCCGCCCAGGTGGCGTATGTGCCCTCGAGCCCGACGTTGATGCTGCCGAGCAGGTGTGCGGCGGCGAACTGCGCCGGGCGGCGGACGTCGAGGATCTGCACCTGCTCCACCGCCAGCGCCTGCCCGAGGGTGAGCGGCCGCAGCACGAGCTCCAGCGTCTGCTCGAGCGTGGGGTGCTCCGTGGTGTTGAGCCAGGCGTCGTAGCTGAAGTACGCGGGCGCGTCGGGCTGCTCCGCCGTCACGACCTCGACGAACTCCTCGCGGGTCATCGGCTTGAGCGCGTAGTTCTCCTGGCGCTGCCTGCCGATCGTCGACACCGTGTCGCTCGACAGGTTCTTGCCGCACAGTGAGCCCGCGCCGTGCGCGGGGTAGACGAGCGTGTCGTCCGGCAGCGACAGCAGCCGGCCGTGCAGCGAGTCGTACAGCAGGCCGCCGAGGTCCTCCGCGGTCCAGCCGAGGGACGCGCGCAGGTCCGGCCTGCCGACGTCGCCGATGAACAGCGTGTCGCCGGTGAGGACGGCGTGCGGGCGCCCGCCCTCGCGCGCGAGGTCGTAGACGACGATCGAGATCGACTCGGGCGAGTGCCCCGGCGTCTCGGCGACCTCGAGCCGGACACCCCGGCCGAGCTCCACGCGGTCCCCGTCGGCGAGCGCGATGAACTCGTACTCGGCGGCCGCGCGGGCGCCCAGGTAGATGTGGGCGTCCGTGCGGTCACGCAGCTCGAGATGGCCCGCGACGAAGTCGGCGTGGAAGTGGGTGAGCAGCACATGCTCGATCCGGAGACCGAGCTCCCGCGCCCGCTCCACGTACGTGTCGACGTCGCGCTGCGGGTCGATCACTGCCGCCGCGCCGCTCGCCTCGTCGCCGACGAGGTAGGAGGCGTGCGACAGGCAGCCGAGATAGAACTGCTCGAGGATCATCGGCAGCTCCTAAATTCGCCGAAGCTGTCGACGGGTCCTACGGCTGCGGCACGATCCGGATGTACGGCCGCGGCGACTCCCAGCCGTCGGGGTAGGTCTCGCGCGCCTCGTCGTCGGACACCGAGCCGGAGATGATCACGTCGTCGCCCTGCTGCCAGTTCACCGGTGTGGCGACCTTGTGGTTGGCCGTGAGCTGCAGCGAGTCGATCACCCGCAGCACCTCGTCGAAGTTGCGGCCGGTGGTCATGGGGTAGACGAGGATCAGCTTGACCTTTTTGTCCGGGCCGATCACGAACACGTTGCGGACGGTCGCGTTCTGGGCGGGGGTGCGCGCGGTTGGGTCGCCCTCGACGTCGGCCGGCAGCATGCCGTAGAGCTTCGACACGTTGAAGTCGGAGTCGCCGATCAGCGGATAGTTGGGCGCCGTGCCCTGGGTCTCCTCGATGTCCTGGGCCCACTTCTCATGATTCTCGACCGGATCGACCGAAAGCCCAATGATTTTCGTGTTGCGCTTGTCGAACTCCGGCTTGAGGCTGGCCATGTAGCCGAGCTCCGTGGTGCAGACCGGGGTGAAGGCGCGCGGGTGCGAGAACAGCACGGCCCAGGAGTCGCCGATCCAGTCGTGGAAGCTGATCGGGCCCTCGGTGGTCTGGGCCTCGAAGTCCGGTGCGGTGTCGCCGAGTTGCAGTGCCATGTCTTCTCCTTCTCGTGTTTGCGAGAGTGACCTTAACCGCCGCCGGGGGGGCGAACTTCGGCACGTTCCTGACTTTTGGTTGCTATGGACCCAAAAGTCAGGACGGTGGAGAGGGCAGTCGGCCGATTGGCGACCTCCGAGCATGGTGTGGTGACCCGCCTCGAACTGCTGGGGGCGGGAGTGACTCCTGAGGAGATCAAAGAGCGTCTGCGCCGCGGCACCTTGATTCGGGAGTACCGAGGCGTCTACAGAGTCGGCCACACGGCACCGAACGTGCTCGCGTCCTACCTCGCAGCCGTAAAGGCCTGCGGCGACGGGGCGCTTCTCAGCGGATTCGCCGCCGCTCACCTATTCGGCCTGATCAAGCGAAGGCCGCCTCGGCCGGAGGTGACGGCGCGCACCGAGCGGCGGATCGAGGGCATCGAGACCAGGCGGTCCCCAACGATCTGTCTCGACCACGCTACGAGGTGGCGTGGCGTTCCGATCACGACCGTGCCGCGCACGCTCGTGGACATCGCCGCACGACTCGACGACGACGCCCTCGCGCGCGCCTGCCACGAGGCCGGCGTGCTCCATCGGACGACGCCCGCGATGGTCGACCGGGTGATGGCCCCGAATGAAGCCGGCGCCGGCAAGCTCCGAGCGGTTCTCCTCGGCGACACCAGAGTCACGCTGAGCAAGCTGGAGCGGCGCTTCCTCGAGCGCCTCAAGGAGGCCGGGCTGCCGCTGCCCGAGACCAACCGGCCGGCGGGTGGCCGCAGGGTGGACTGCCGCTGGCCGGCCCACAGGCTCACGGTCGAGCTCGACAGCTACACGTATCACCGCTCGCGACACGCCTGGGAGCAAGACCGCCGCCGCGAGCGCGAGGCGCACGCCAGGGGCGACGAGTTTCGCCGCTACACCTGGGGCGACGTGTTCGAGGACCCGGGGCCGATGCTGCGCGAGCTCGGGCAGCTGCTCCCGCTTCGCTAGCTTGCAGGACATGGCCCCAGCCATCGAGACTCAGGGACTTTGTAAGCGCTACGGCGACGTCAAGGCGCTCGAGTCGGTCGATCTGAGGGCCGAGAAGGGCACCGTGCTCGGGCTGCTCGGGCCGAACGGCGCGGGCAAGACCACGGCCGTCCGCATCCTCACCACGCTGCTGCGCCCCGACGGCGGTAGTGCCTACGTCGACGGGCTCGACGTGGTGAAGGACGCCGCGCTCTTGCGCGAGCGGATCGGCCTTGCCGGGCAATACGCGGCGGTCGACGAGAGCCTGACCGGGCACGAGAACCTCGAGCTGTTCGGCCGCCTCTACGGAATGAGCAAGCGCGACGCGCGCGAGCGCGCGAACCATCTGCTCGAGCGCTTCGACCTCGAGGATGCGGGTCAGCGCCTCGTCAACACCTACTCGGGCGGCATGCGCCGGCGGCTCGACCTCGCGGGCGCGCTCGTGGCGCGGCCGCCGGTGCTCTTTCTCGACGAGCCCACCACCGGGCTCGATCCGCGCAGCCGTCTCGGGCTGTGGGAGACGATCGAGGAGCGCGTGGCGCAGGGCAGCACCGTGCTGCTCACCACGCAGTACCTCGAGGAGGCCGACCGGCTGGCGGACCAGATCGCAGTGATCGACCACGGGCGCGTGATCGCCGAAGGCACCGCCGCCGAGCTGAAGGACAGCGTGGGCGGCGACCGCCTGGAGGTGCGCCTCGAGGATCAGTCCCTGGCCGAGGCGGCGAGCGCAGCGCTCGCATCCGTGGTGGACGAGGCGCCGGAACTGAGAGACGGTGTCCTCCTCGCTGCGGTCTCAAGAAGAGACGGCACGGTTGCGAACGCCCTCCGCAGGCTCGACGAGGCCGGCATCGAGGTGAGCGACCTCACGCTCCGCCGCCCGACGCTCGACGACGTGTTCCTCGGCCTCACCGGCCACGCGGCCGAGCACGAAGAGCGCGAGGAGGTGACTGCCCCATGATCGGCGCGATCGGCGACGCGCTGCTGCTGGCCGAGCGCAACCTGCGCCGCCTGCCGCGCAATCCCGACCTGCTCGTCGGCGTGACCTTCCAGCCGATCATGTTCGTGGTCCTGTTCACCTACGTGTTCGGCGGCGCGATCTCCACCCCGGGCTTCGACTACATCGACTTCCTGCTGCCCGGCATCGTCATCCAGATGATCGCGTTCACGGGCTACGCCACCTCGCTCGGCATCTCGGACGACCTCCGCAAGGGGCTGATCGACCGCTTCCGCTCGTTGCCGATCGCGCGCTCGGCCGTGATCGCCGGCCGCACGCTCAGCGACGTGGCCATGAACGTGATCGCACTCGTGACGATGGTCGTGGTGGGCTTCATCGTCGGCTTCTCGTTCAACTCGCCGGTCGCCGAGATCGTCGCGGGCTTCGCCCTCGTGCTGCTGTTCGGCTACGCGATGTCGTGGGTGTACGCGTACATCGGGCTGATCTCGTCCACGCCCGAGTCCGCCTCCGCGCTGATCACGATCATCATCTTCCCGCTCACCTTCGTCTCGTCGGTCTACGTGCCGACGAAGTCGATGCCCGAGGTGTTCGCGGCGATCGCCAACGCCAACCCGATCACCACGATCGTCGACGCGCTGCGCGCGCTCTGGCTCGGCGCGCCGGCGCACACCGACGTCTGGGTCAGTCTGATCTGGTGCGTCGGGATCATCGCCGCGTTCTCGGTGCTCGCCACCGCGCGCTACCGGCGCACCGTCGCGCGCTGAGCGACCGCTACTGGGCGAGCAGCGAGCGCACCATCACATCGGCGGCCGCATCGCTCGACAGCCCGCTGCGGGTGAGCTGGTCCCAGGTGGGGAAGGCAAGTGCCAGCTCGAGCGCGGCCTGAGCGCCCTTGCGCCGTGGCAGCGGGCCGGCGAGCACGGCGCGAATGCGTGCGAGCTCGGCCCCGAAGCGCAGCTCGAACAGCTGGCGGGTGGGCTCGTGAATCGCGAAGTCCGCCACGCAGCACGCGATCATGCCCCGGTTCCGTTCGAAGAACGAATACAACTCGCGGAGCCCTGTTTGCAGCCGGTTTTCGCCCTGGAGCAGAAGCCACGGCTCGGGGTCGGGGGGCGGATTCTGCTCCCGATACAGCCCAGAGCAGGCGATACCCAGCTCCCATTCGTCGGGGAAGTGCTTGTAGAGCGTCGCGCGCTGCACGCCGGCCTCGGCGGCCACGTCGCTGAACGTCGTCCGCGCAGGCCCCTTGGTCGAATGCAGCGCGATCGCCGCCTCCACGATCCGACGCCGGGTCTCGGCCTGACTCTCCGCTCGCTTGCCGAGCTCGTACTTGCGTTTCACTGAACGCCAGTGTATAACGAAAAAATGAAAACTCGCATCGATCACATCACCGGCGGCATCTACCGAATCTCCTCCTGGGAGGAGCGGTACGGCCTCACCTTCAACCAGTTCCTGATCGACGACGAGCGCCCGACGCTCATCCATACCGGCAACTACGACATGTACGACGCCATCGACACAGCCGTCCGCGAGGTGATCGACCCGGCGACGCTCGCCAACATCGTGCTGCTCCATTGGGAGGGCGACGAGAACGGCGGGATGGACCGCTTCATGGCCGAGGCCAAGGAGTCGGAGCTCGTCGGCTCGGCGCTCTCGATCGGGCTCAACGCCCACGGCTTCGGCCTCACCGAGCGGGTACGCGGCTTCATGGACGGCGAGAAGCTCGAGCTCGGCAAGCACACGCTGCGCTTCCTCGAGACCCCGCACGTGCACCACTGGGACTCGATGATGATCGTCGAGGAGTCGACGGGCAGCCTCTTCCCGTCGGATCTCTACCTCCAGCCCGGCGACCAGCCGCCGGTCGTCACCGAGAACCTGTCGGCCTCGATGATCGAGATGTACCGCGGCGCCGGCATCTTCGCCCACGAGGACCCGGTGCGCGCGGTGGCCGACCGGATCGAGGGGCTCGCCCCCGACTGGATCCACACGATGCACGGCGGCACGATCGTCGGCGACTCCCTGCACTACTTCACCACCGCCCTGCGCGACCACGAGTTCGCCTACAACGGGCTGCTGCTGGGGCGCGAGGTGGCGGGCGAGGTACCGAAGACGTCTTAGCGCTGCGGTGCGCGTGAGCCCTAGGCCACGGCGATCATCTCCGGCACTCGCACGAGCTTCACGCGCGGGCGTCCGTGCGGCTCGCCGAGTCCCTGCTCGTGCGCGTCGATCGCCTGCCAGCCCTCCCACGTGACGAGGCCGGGCACGGTCTCTGAGAGCCACTGCTCGCAATCCTCGGCGTCGGGCAAAGGCGGGTCGTTCAGGCAGCCCGCCTCGGCGTCCTCGACCACGCGGGCGACGGTGTCGGCGGCGTCCTTCTTGTTCGTGCCGATCACGCCGCTCGGGCCGCGCTTGATCCAGCCGACGGCGTACTCGCCGGGCAGCGGCTCGCCCTCCTCGGAGGTCACCCGCCCGCCCTGGTTGGCGATCAGGCCGCGGCGCTCGTCAAACGGCACGCCGGGCAGCGGGTTGCCGCGGTAGCCGATCGAGCGCAGCACGAGGCCGCACTGGATCACCTCTTCCTCGCCGGTGGAGACCGCGCGCAGCGCACCCGAGGCGTCGGGCTCGATGCGGTTGCGGACGACCTTCAGCCCGCTCACGCAGCCGCTGTCGTCCTCGCCCAGCACCTCGACGGGAGAGCGAAGGAAGCGCAGCTCGATGCGGTGGCTCTTGTCGCCTGGCGGCAGCTCCGAGTAGCCACGCAGGATGTCGACGTTGCGGCGCGCGGTCGGGTCGGCGTCGTCCGAGGCGAGCCAGGCCGCGCTGTGCTCGTCGAGCTGGACCTCCTGGGGGTCGACGATCACGTTTGCGCGCTGGAGCTCGCCGAGCTCACGCAGCTCGGGGTTGGTGAACGCGGCCTGGGCGGGGCCGCGGCGGCCGAGCAGGATCACGTGCTCCACCTGGGCGGCGGCCAGGCCCGCCACGGCGTGGTCCGCGGTGTCGGTGATGTTGATCTCGTCGGGATCGAGGACGAGCATGCGCGCGACGTCGATGGCCACGTTGCCGTTGCCGATCACCACGGCGCGCGAGGCGGACAGGTCGAACTCGTGATCGGCGAACTCGGGATGGCCGTTGTACCAGGCCACGAATTCGGTGGCCGAGTGCGAGCCGGGCCGGTCCTCGCCCGGGATCCCGAGCCGGTTGTCGGTGGCCGTGCCGACCGCGTACACGACGGCGTGGTAGCGCTGGAGCAGATCCTCGCGCGCGATGTCCGAGCCCAGCTCGACCCCGCCGAAGAAGCGGAAGCCCGGCTTGGCGGCGGTCTTCTCATACATGCGCGTGACCGACTTGATCTTGGGATGATCGGGCGCGACGCCCGCGCGCACGAGGCCGAACGGCGTGGGGAGCACGTCGTAGAGATCGACCTCGAACCCCGCTCCGAGGAGCTGGTCGGCCGTGTAAAAACCCGCCGGCCCGGCGCCGACGATCGCTGCCCGTCTCGCGGTCATCCGGCCGGAGGATATTCATCTGTGCTTGGCTTCCCGCACCCAGATGCCGATTGATGTCGACAAGATCGTTGCGATCGACGTGCACACGCACGCCGAGCGCTCGCAGCACGGCGGCGAGGACGAGGTCACCCTCGAGTACCTCAAGGCGGCGGCCAAGTACTTCGGCGGCGACCCGCCGCGCCCCAGCACGCAGGACGTGGCCGACTACTACCGCGAGCGCAACATGGCCGCGGTCGTGTTCACGGTCGACTCCGACTCGGGCACGGGCCAGACGCACGTCTCCAACGAGGAGGTGCTGGAGGTCGCGGCAGCCAACGCGGACGTGCTGATCCCGTTCGTCAGCATCGACCCGCACAAGGGCAAGCGCGGCGTCCAGCTCGCCAGGCGCTACCTCGCCGAGCATGCCGTCAAGGGGTTCAAGTTCCACCCGAACACGCAGGCCTTCTGGCCCGACGACCGCGCCTTCTACCCCCTCTATGAGGTGATCGCCGAAGCGGGCGCGATCGCGCTCTTCCACTCCGGCACGACCGGCATCGGGGCCGGCATGCCGGGCGGCGGCGGCATCCACCTCAAGTACTCCAACCCGATGGCCGTCGACGACGTCGCCGCCGAGTTCCCCGGGCTCGACATCATCCTGGCCCACCCGT
>DASXNY010000099.1:0-23711 GCA_036494715.1 Thermoleophilaceae bacterium | reverse complement strand
TCGCCGCGGCGCGTGAGCAGGTAGCCGAGGCGGGCTACGGCTCGGCGAGCGTCCAGGCGGTCGCGCGCCGGGCCGGGGTGGCCACGGGCAGCGTCTACCGCCACTTCCCCTCGAAGGCCGATCTGTTTGCCGAGGTCTTCCGGCGCGCTTCCCAGCGCGAGCTCGACGTGGTGACCGCCGTCACCGCCGACGAGTCGCTGCCGCCGTCCGAACGCGTGGCCGCAGCGGCCGAGGCGTTCGCGCGCCGCGCGCTGGCGGCACCCGTGCTGGCGTACGCCCTGCTGGCGGAGCCGGTCGACCCCGCGGTGGAAGCCGAGCGCCTGCGCTTCCGGCGCGGCTATCGCGACGCGTTCGCCCGCGTACTCGCGGACGGCGTGAAGAGCGGCGAGTTCCGCGAGCACGACACGGACGTCGCGGCGGCCGCGATCGTGGGCGCGCTCGGCGAGGCGCTCGTCGGCCCGCTCTCGCCCACTGCGAACGGCCGCGGGGCCCGCCGCCGGCACGACGCGCTCGTGGCGAACCTCGTCCAGTTCTGTCTCAATGCCATTGCAACGACCACACCAGAGGAGAAGTCGCATGTCGGTGCTCGATCGCACGCATGAGGTCCTGAACCAGCCGCCCCCGCTGGTGGGCTACAACGTCTTCGAGGCCGACACGCCGCTGCGTGAGGCGCTCGGGCGCGAGGGAGGCGACTGGGGCGTGGAGCGCGCCCGCGATCTCGGCAACGTCGCCGGGACCGAGGAGGCGCGCGAGCACTCGCGCCGCTGCGAGCGCAACGAGCCGCGACTCGTCACGCACGACCGCTACGGCAACCGGGTCGATCAAGTGGACCTCGACCCGTCGTGGCACTGGCTGCTGCGCGTGGCGGTGGAGCGCGAGATCCCGTCGCTGCCCTGGCGCGACCCTCAGCCGGGCGCGCACGTCGTCCGCGCGACGCTCATGTACATCTGGTCGCAGGTGAACGCCGGGGTGATGTGCCCGGTGTCGATGACGTATTCCGCCGTGCCGGCGCTGCGTGCCACGCCCGGGCTGGCCGAGGAGTGGGAGCCGCGGCTCACGCTGCCGGACTACGACCGCGGCGCACTGTCGGGGATGGCAATGACCGAGAAGCAGGGCGGCTCTGACGTGCGCGCAAACACCACGCGCGCCGAGCCCGCCGGCGACGGCGGCTACGAGATCACCGGCCACAAGTGGTTCTGCTCGTACCCGCCGTGCGACGTCTTCCTCGTGCTCGCGCAGGCGCCCGGCGGGCTGTCGTGCTTCCTCGTCGAGGGCCGCCACCCGGGCTTCCAGATCCAGCGTCTCAAGGACAAGCTCGGCACGCGCTCGCTGCCGTCGTCGGAGGTCGAGTTCCGCGGCCTGCCCGGGCGGCTGGTCGGCGAGGAGGGCCGCGGCGTGCCCACGATCATCGAGATGGTCAACCACACGCGCCTCGACTGCCTGATCGGGAGCGCCGCCGGGATGCGCCAGGCGGTCGCGCAGGCGGTGCACCACACGCGCCACCGCTCGGCGTTCGGCAAGCTGCTCGTGGAGCAGCCGGCGATGCAGAACGTGCTGGCCGACCTGGCGATCGAGTCGGAGGCCGCCACCGCGGCGGCGCTGCGGATCGCGCGCGCCTACGACGAAGGGGACACCTCGTTCCGGCGGATGGCGACGGCGGTGCTCAAGTACTGGGTCTGTAAGCGCGGCGGACCGCACGCTGGGGAGGCGCTCGAGTGCCTTGGCGGCAACGGCTTTGTCGAGGAGTCCGGCATGCCGCTGCTCTACCGCGACGCCCCGCTCAACTCGATCTGGGAGGGCTCCGGCAACGTCGCCGCGCTCGACGTGCTGCGCGCGATGATGCGCGAGCCCGAGGCACTGCCGGCCTTCCTGGCGGAGTGCAAGGAGGCAAGCGGCGCCGATGCTCGTCTCGACGCCCACATCGGGGAGATCGAGTCCGACCTCGCCTCGTTCGACCCGGACGACGCGCAATGGCGGGCGCGCGCGCTGGTCGAGCGGCTGGCGCTGGCGTTCCAGGCGAGCCTGCTCGTCCGCTACGCCCCGCCCGCTGTGGCCGACGCCTTCTGCGCGGGGCGTCTCGGCGCCGGCGGCGGCCGCGCGTTCGGAACGCTGCCGGCGGGCATCGACGCTCCGGCGATCGTGGACAGGGCGCTGGCCGCATGACCGGCGAGCCGCTGCCGAGCCGCCCGGGAATGCCGGCGAGCTACGGCATCGGCCGCGGCGGCAGCGCGCCCGGCGAGCTCCTGCCGTGGTCGCAGGTGGAGAAGTGGCTGACCGCCGCGCGCAACTACTGGGTCTGCACGACCCGGCCCGACCGCCGTCCGCACGCGAAGCCGGTGTGGGGCGTGTGGATGGACGGCCTGCTGCTCTTCTCCACCGACCCGAACAGCGTGACCGGCCGCAACCTCGCGGCCGGCTCGCCGCTCCAGGCGCACCTCGAGTCAGGCGACGAGGTGGCGATCCTCGACGGCGACGTCGAGCACCCGAAGGACCCCGACCTGCTGCGCCGCTTCGCCGACGCCTACGACGCCAAGTACTCGATCCGTGTCGACGTCGAGAACGAGTCCACGCCGATCCTGGCCCTACGAGCCCGCACCGTCATGAGCTGGACCGAGGCGAACTACCCGGGGACGGCGACGCGCTGGACACTGCCCTGAAGCGGTACTAGCTGTCCGACCCGCCGCCGACCTTCAGGAACGCCTGGTAGCGCTTCACGTCCCGCTCCGCGCGGCGGCGTTCCTCTGAGCCCTGCTCGGCCTCCTCGAGCGCCTGCCGGGCGTTGTCGAGCTGGGTCTGGAGGGTGGAGTGGTCGAGGCTCGAGGGGTCAACGGCGTCCTCGACGAGCAGCAGGGCGCTGTTGTCGACCACCTGCATGTAGCCCTCGCCCTGCGCGAAACGGACGATCTCGGACTCCGACTTGTAGAGGCGCAGCTCCGTCGGCTCGAGTATGGCCATCAGCGGCGCGTGATTGGCGAGGATGCCGATCGAGCCGATGGCTGTGCGGGTGGAGACCATCTCCACCTCGTCGTCGAAGACCTTCCCCTCCGGGGTGAGGACCTCGACCGGGAACTTGTTCCGGGCCAACTACGACTCCTCTGAGGACTCGGTCTCGGCGGCCGGCTGCTCCTCGGTCTGCTGCTCCTCGGTCTGCTGCTCCTCGGTCTCCTGCTCCGCCTCGGGCTGCTCCTCGGTCTCCCCATCGGACTCGGGCTGCTCCTCCTGCGAGCTGCGACCCCCGCCCCGGGACCTCGACCCGCGCCCGGCCTCGACCACCTCGTCGATCGCGCCCTTCATATAGAAGGCGCCCTCGGGCAGCTCGTCGTGCTTGCCCTCGATCACCTCGGAGAACGAGCGCACGGTGTCCTCGATCGGGACGTACTTGCCGCCCGTGCCGGTGAACGCCTCGGCCACGAAGAACGGCTGCGACAGGAAGCGCTCGATCTTGCGCGCCCGCTGCACGGTGAGCTTGTCCTCGTCGGAGAGCTCGTCGATGCCGAGAATGGCGATGATGTCCTGCAGCTCCTTGTAGCGCTGGAGGATCTCCTGCACCTGGGTCGCGACGCGGTAGTGCTCCTCGCCCACGATGTCCGGCTTGAGAATCGTGGAGGTCGAGTCGAGCGGGTCGACCGCCGGGTAGATGCCCTTCTCGGAGATCGAGCGCGACAGCGTCGTGGTGGCGTTCAAGTGAGCGAACACCGAGGCCGGAGCCGGGTCGGTGAGGTCGTCGGCCGGCACGTAGATCGCCTGCACCGACGTGACCGAGCCCTGACGAGTCGACGTGATCCGCTCCTGGAGCTCGCCCATCTCGGTCTCGAGGGTGGGCTGGTAGCCCACCTGCGAGGGCATCCGGCCGAGCAGCGCCGACACCTCGGAGCCCGCCTGCACGAAGCGGAAGATGTTGTCGATGAACAGCAGCACGTCCTGGCCCTCTTCGCGGAAGTACTCCGCCATCGTCAGGCCTGACAGCGCGACGCGCATGCGGGCGCCCGGCGGCTCGTTCATCTGACCGAACACGAGCATGGTCTTGTCGATCACGCCCGACTCGGTCATCTCGTTCCAGAGGTCGTTGCCCTCGCGGCTGCGCTCGCCGACGCCGCAGAAGGCGGACAGTCCGCTGTGCTCGCGAGCGAGGTTGGCGATCAGCTCCTGGATCAGCACGGTCTTGCCAACTCCGGCGCCGCCGAAGAGGCCGACCTTGCCGCCGCGCGCGTACGGGGCGAGCAGGTCGATCACCTTGATGCCGGTCTCGAAGATCTCGCGGGTCGGCGTGAGGTCCTCGACGTCGGGCGCCGGGCGGTGGATCGGCCAGCGCTCCTTGGTCACCACGGGGTCGCCCTCGTCGATGGTCTCGCCGAGCAGGTTGAAGAGCCGTCCGAGTGTCTCCTCGCCCACTGGCACTGTGATCGGACCGCCGGTGTCGCGCACCTCGGTTCCGCGCGAGAGGCCGTCGGTGGCGTCCATGGCCACCGCGCGCACACGGTCGTCACCGAGGTGCTGCTGCACCTCGCAGACGAGCGTGTGGGTGTCGCTGTTGCCGTCCTGAGACGGCATCTCGATCTCGAGCGCGTTGTAGATCTCGGGAAGCTCGTTGTCGGGGAAGACGGCCTCGATCACGACGCCCGCGACCTCTTCCACGCGGCCGACGGCGCCCTGCTCCTTCGAGCCGCTGCCCGAGGAGTCGCCGGCCGTCTGCTGATCCTTCGTCTCAGTGCTGCCTGTGCTGGATTCCACGCTCTCTCTACTCCTGTTCAGCGGAGCCCTTCGGCCCCGGCGACGACTTCCATGATTTCCTGGGTGATCTCCGCCTGGCGCTGTCGATTCATCTCGAGGGTGAGGTCATCGATCAGCTCGGACGCGTTGTCGGACGCGTTGCGCATGGCGGTCATTCGGGCGCCGTGCTCGGATGCTGTGGACTCGAGCAGGGCCCTGTAGATCGATATCTCGACGTAGTCGGGAACAAGGCGGGCAAGAATCTCCTCTGGCTCGGGCTCATAGATCCAGAGGGCACGGCTGTGCTGCGACTCATCCTCTGTACCTCTGTCCTCTGTACCTCCGCCCTCTTCTTCTTCATCCAAGATGTCAGCCTGCTGAAGGGGGAGCAGCGTCTCGTGGCTGACGGTCTGCGTCACGGGCGAGATGTAGTGGTTGTAGATGATCTCGAGCCGGTCGATGTGCCCGTCCACGTAGGCCGTGGTGACGTCGCCCGCGATGTTGCGGGCGTCTGCGTACGAGGGGCGGTCCGTGAAGCCGGTGTATGAGCCGGAAACCTCGCGGCCGCGGAACTCGAGCGTCGACAGGCCGCGGCGGCCCGACGCGTACCAGGCCACCTGCGTGCCCTCGCCCTCGATCTCGCGTGCGCGGTTGTTGCCCGCGCGGTTGATCTGGGAGTTGAAGGCGCCGGCCAAGCCGCGGTCGCTCGTGATCAGCAGAAGGCCGACGTGGTTCACCTGCTCTCGCTCCTCGAGCACCGGCAGGTTGGGGACGCGCTCGGCCGCCTCCGAAGCACGGCGCGTCATCCTGCGGATGCCGTCGGCGTAGGGCCGCAGCTCCTCGATCCGCTGCTCGGCACGGCGAAGCCGCGCGGCGGAGACCATCTCCATGGCGCGCGTGATCTTCTGAATGTTCTTCACCGAGCCAATGCGGCTCTTGATGTCTTTCTGAGTAGCCAAGTTCTTAGTTCTTAGTTCTTAGTTCTTAGTTCTTAGTTCTTAGTTCCTCTGGCCTCTGGCCTCTGGCCTCTGGCCTCTGGCCTAGGCCGTAGCCGGCTCCTCTTCCTTCTGCTCAGCCTGCCCGGCTTCGCGCACCCGATCCGACTCGCCCTCCTCGAGCGGCTGCCCTTCCTCGTCGAAGTCGGGACCGAAGTCGTCGAGGGCGGTGGCGATCGCCTCGCCGAGGGCGTTCTCGATGTCGTCGTCCCACTCGCCGTCGCCGATCTTCCGCATCAGCTCGTCCTGGTCGGCGTGGAGGTGGGCGAGCATGTCCGAGTGGAACTCGGGGATGCGCTCGACCTTGATCCGGTCGAGGAAGCCGCCGGTGCCCGAGTAGACGGCCGCGACCTCGTCCTGCACCGCCCACGGCTTGAGCTCGTCCTGGTTGAGCATCTGGACGAGCCGCTCGCCGCGGTTCAGCGCGGCCTGCGTCTCGGGGTCGAGATCCGAGCCGAACTGCGCGAATGCCTCGAGGTCGCGGTACTGCGACAGCTCGAGCCGCAGCTTGCCGGCCACCCTCTTCATCGGCTTGGTCTGGGCGTTGCCTCCCACCCGCGACACCGAGATGCCCACGTTGATGGCGGGACGCACACCGGACCGGAAGAGGTCGCCCTCGAGGTAGATCTGTCCGTCGGTGATCGAGATGACGTTGGTGGGGATGTACGCGGACACGTCGCCCGCCTGGGTCTCGATGATCGGCAGCGCGGTGAGCGACCCGGCTTGGAGCTCGTCGCTGAGCTTGACCGCGCGCTCGAGCAGGCGTGAGTGCAGGTAGAAGACGTCGCCCGGATACGCCTCGCGGCCCGGCGGGCGGCGCAGCAAGAGCGACATCTGGCGGTAGGCGTACGCGTGCTTCGTCAGGTCGTCGTACACGACGAGCGCGTGCTGGCCGTTGTAGAGAAAATGCTCGCCCATCGCGCAGCCGGCGTACGGCGCCATGTACTTGATCGGCGCGGCCTCGTCGGCGGGCGCGGCCACGATGATCGTGTTGTCGAGCGCGCCGTGGTCGTCGAGCTGCTGCGCGACGTCCACCACCGTGGACATGCGCTGGCCGATGGCCACGTAGATGCACACGAGGTCCTTGTCCTTGTTGTTGATGATCGTGTCGATGGCGATCGCCGTCTTGCCCGTCTGGCGGTCGCCGATGATCAGCTCGCGCTGGCCGCGGCCGATCGGGATCATCGCGTCGATGGCCTTGATGCCGGTCGACATCGGTTCGACCACGGGCTGCCGCGCAACGACGCCCGGAGCCTTGAACTCGGCCGGGCGCGTGCCGTCGGTGTGAACCTCGCCCTTGCCGTCGAGCGGGTTGCCGAGCGGGTCGACGATGCGGCCGAGCAGCCCCTCGCCGACCGGGATCTCGAGCAGGCGGCCGGTGCGCTTGACCGTGTCGCCCTCCTCGATCTTGTCCCACTCGCCGAACAGCACGACGCCGACGTTGTCGGACTCGAGGTTGAGCGCCAGGCCGGTGACGTCGTGGGGCAGCGAGAGCAGCTCGAGCGACATGCAGTTGTCGAGTCCGTGAACGCGGGCGATGCCGTCGGCGAGGGAGAGGACCGTGCCGACCTCGGACAGGTCCGCCTCGGTCTCGTCGAGCCCCTCGATGCGGCTCCTGAGGATGCTTGTGATCTCGTCGGGCTTGATCTGCATTACGTAAGAAGTTGCCTTTCTAGGCGGCGCTTGCCACCTGCCTCCTGAGTCGTTCGAGCCGGTTGCGGACGCTCGCGTCGAGCACCATGTTGCCCACGCGAATCACGAGTCCACCGATCAGGTCGGGGTCCACGTGGGCGGCGAGTTCCACCCTCTGTCCGGTCTGTTCCTCGATCTTCTTGCCGATGCTCTTCACGGTCTCCTCGTCGAGGTCCACCGCGCTGGTCACCGATACCTCCAGCAGCCTCTGCTCCTTGGCCCAGAGCGAGTCGAACTCGCGGCGGATCCGGAAGAGCACCGGCAGCCGGTGCTTCTCGGCGAGCAGCTCGAGGAAGCGGACGAAGTACTCGTTGCCTCCTTCGATCACCTTAGCGACGCCGTCCTTCTTCTCACCCGATGAGAAATAGGGCGAGAAGAAGAAAACCTGCAGCTCGCGGTTCTCCGACAGGACGTCCGCGAACTCGTCGATCTGCTCGTGGATCTCGTCGAGCTGGCCCTGGTCCTGGGCCACCTCGAAGAGCGAGCGTGCGTAGACCTCGGCGATCTCTTCCATTGCCTATTCCGCCGAGCCTCCGTTGCCGCTCGATGCGCCTTCCGGCGCGAGCTGCGAGAAGTCGATCTCCTGGAGCGCCTCCTCGATCAGCCGCCGGTGGTCCTCATCGTCCAGCGACTTGCGGGCGAGCTTCTCCGTCGCCAAGACCGTGAGGTTGGCCACCTCGCCACGGATCTCCTCGAGGGCGCGGCGCGTCTCGGCCTCGATGTCGCGCCGCGTGCGCTCCATCAGGTCCTCGCGCGACTCCTTGGCCTGCGCGAGGGTCTCCTCCTGCACCCGGTCCGCCGCCTTGCGCGCACGCGCGACGATGTCCTCAGACTGCTCGCGGGCCTCGCGCAGACGTGCTCGGTACTCCTCGAGCAGCTGGTCGGCCTCGATGCGCGTCCGCTCGGCGGCGTCGATCGATTCCTCGATCGCCTTGCGCCGCTTGTCGAGCGCCTCACCGATGCGCGGGAACGCAAGCCGCTGGAGCAGGAACAGCGCGATGCCGAACGCGATCAGCGTCCAGATCATCAGCCCGACGTTGGGGCTGACGAGGAAGTTGCCGCTGTCGGCGGCGGTGACAGTCGCGAGCGCCGCCATCAGTCCTTGGTCAGGAAGAAGGCGATCAGGCCGAAGATGAACGCGTAGAAGATGATCGCCTCGGTAAGGGCGAATCCGAGCCACTGGATGCTCGTGATCTCGTCGCGCATCTCGGGCTGCCGGGTGACCGATTCGATCACCTTGCCGAAGATGTAGCCGACGCCGACACCGGGCCCGATTGTTCCCAGGCCCGCGCCGACGCCGAGGGCGATCGGCTTGCCAGGGTTGCTGGCGGCGATCACCACGTCGGAGAGTGCGGTGAGGTCCATTAATCCTCCTTAGATCAATGAGACTCGGCGACGGCGCCGCCGAGGTAGATGGCAGTGAGGGTGGCGAAGATGAATGCCTGCAGGCCGGCGATCAGCACGACCTCGAACAGGAAGAAGACGACGGCGACGAGCAGCGTGATCGGACCCACCGCAGCGAGGCCGAGGAGCACGACGAGGCCGCCGCCCATGAACAGGATCAGCAGGTGCCCGGCGAGGATGTTCGCGAACAACCGGACGGTCAGCGAGATGATCCGGACGAAGTGCGAGATGAACTCGATCGCGAAGATCGGGGCGCGCGCCGCGCCCTCGACGCCCGCCGGAATCCAGCTCGCCAGATACTTGCGAAAGCCCTTGGCGCGGATTCCCTCGACGTTGTAGCTGAACCAGACGATCAGCGTGAGCATCAGCGGGATCGAGATGTTGGCGGTGGCCGCGTAGATCGCGAAGCCGGGAATGTGCGCGCCGAAGACGTTGAACTTCTCGAGCGTGTTCGTGGGCAGCGGGATGTAGCCGAGCAGGTTCGAGAAGAGAATCCACAAGAAGAGAGTCCCGATGAACGGGAACCACTTCCTGGCCATCCGCTCGTCCATGTTGCCGCGTGTGATGTTGGTGTAGGCGAGGTCGTAGATCGCCTCGACCGCGGTCTGCACGCGGTTCGGCTTGTCCTGCATCCGCTTGGCCACATAGGTGACGGCCCACACCGTCAGCGCGGTGGCGAGGAACAGATAGAGCACCGCCTTGTTGATGCTCAGGTCGAGCGAGCCGATGTGGATCGAGATCCAGGGGTCGAGCTTGAACTCGTTCTGCGGCTGATAGTCCAGGTTCTGACCCTCGCTGCCGAAGATCGCGAACAGGCCGACGCAGAGGGCGAGGAGGATGCCGCCCCCTCCCACTAGAAGCAGGCGCCGGCTCATCGCGTGCCGCCGGGCTTGCGATGCGGCGTGGAGATGAGGGTCATCGTGAGGTGCACGGTGAAGGCGGCGAGGAAGAGGAAGCCGGCGGCGGCGCCCGCGGGGCCGTCGATCAGGCCGACGCCGAAGATCGCCAGCGCGACCAGGAAGCCGCGCGCGATCACGCCACCGACCATCACGCCGAGGAAGCTCGTCATGTCCTCCGTCTGGGCGGCGCTGCGCTGCAGCAGCGCGGAGATCAGGCGCTGCGCGACGTACGCCGCGCTGCCGCCGATCCAGCCGAGGATCGGCAGGTCGGCGCCGATGAAGATCGGCAGGGCAACCACGAGCAGCGCGATGTCGAGGTAGCCGAGCACGCGAACCACCAGAGGCGCGGGCGGCGGCTGCCCGTTCGAGCCCACCGCTGTCCTAGATGTCCCTAAAGCGCTTGTAGACAAGTGTGAAACCCACTCCGAACCCGACGAACAGCCCCAGGATGCCGAGCAGCGCAGGTATACCCAGTGCCGCCCCGATGCCTACCCCCACGCCCGCGCATAGAAGCGCGGTCACAACCAGCGTGAAGCCCGCCAACGCGGCATCGCGTGATCGGTCGGGCATGCTTCGTTCTCTCTCTCTTCATGGAGGGTGATCCCGCGGAGGCAGGAGTACGACGGCGGCGGCCTCCCAGCGGAGTACGCAGGGTACACGCTCATGCACTTTGTAACAACCTTGTGACAGTTGGCCTAAGGCTTCTCTTAGCCTGCCGCCGGCGGGTATTGTGCCCTATTGAGCGATGAGGCTCGCTCCGTAACCGCGGCGTCGCCGCTGATGGCCTCTACTCCCAGCCCGCGAGAGTGGAGGTGCCGATGGAGCCCCGTGGAATCGCCCAGGAAATGCCTCGTTACGACGTCCGGGAGCTGGCCGCGATCTTTGCCGGCGGTGCCATCGGGGCGCTCGCGCGCGCCGCTTTGGCCGAATCGGTATCGGTGCGGCCGGGGCACTGGCCGTGGGTGACCTTCGCTGTCAACGTGACCGGCGCGTTCCTGCTCGGCTACTTCGCCACCCGGCTCCAGGAGCGGCTGCCGCTGTCCGCCTACAAGCGGCCGCTGCTCGGCACGGGCTTCTGCGGCGCGTTCACCACGTTCTCGACGGTGCAGGTGGAGCTGCTGCGCATGCTCGACCGCGGGGAGGTGGGGCTGGCGCTCGGCTACGCGGCGGCGAGCGTGGTTGCCGGCTTCGCCGCGGTGTGGCTTGCCACCGCCCTCGTGCGGCGCGTGCGGGTGGTCGCGTGAGGGTGCTCGTGTGGGCGGGGGTGGCTGTGCTCGGGGGCTGCGGCGCTCTGCTGCGCTTCGCCCTGGATGGCGCCGTGTCGGAGCGGGTGCGCGTGTCGGAGTTCCCGTGGGGCACGTTCGCGGTGAACCTGAGCGGGGCCTTCCTGCTCGGACTGCTGGCGGGGCTGGCCCTGCACGGCGACGCCCTGCTGCTGGCCGGTACCGCCACGCTCGGCTCGTACAC
This sequence comes from Thermoleophilaceae bacterium, assembly GCA_036494715.1. Lineage (GTDB taxonomy): Bacteria > Actinomycetota > Thermoleophilia > Solirubrobacterales > Thermoleophilaceae > JAICJR01. Next base: position 12,544 of record DASXNY010000099.1, on the reverse strand, counting down.
GACCTTCTCCACCTGGATGCTCGAGGCGCACCGGCTGGGCGAGGACGGCTCGCTCGGGCTCGCGTTCCTCAACGTCGCGCTGAGCATCGTGGCCGGCGTCGGCGCCGCGGAGCTGGGACGGCTGATCGGATGAACGCGGACAGCCTCAAGCTCACGATCTACTTCGGCGAGCGCGACCGCAGCGGGGGCGCCTTCCTCGCCGACGCTCTGCTCGAGCTGTTCGGCCGCGAGCGGCTCGCCACCAGCGTGCTGCTGCGCGGTGCGGAGGGCTTCGGCGCGAAGCAGCGGCTGCAGACCGCACGCCTGCTCTCGCTGTCGGAGGACCTGCCCGTGGTGGCCGTGGCCGTGGACACGCGCGAGCGGATCGAGGCGCTCCTCCCCGAAGTCACCTCACTCACCGGCGACGGGCTCGTGACACTCGAGCGCGCCCGGCTGCTGAGCGGCGAGCTCGACGGGGCCGCCGTGTCAGGCCCCACCAAGCTCACCGTCTACTGCGGGCGGCGCGAGCCGGTGCTCGAGCTGGTGTCGCTCCTGCACGAGGGCGGCGTGGCGGGCGCCACCGCCCTGCTCGGCGTCGACGGCACCGCCCACGGCGAGCGCCGCCGCGCGCGCTTCGTGGCCCGCAACGCGGACGTGCCTCTCATGGTGATCTCGGTGGGCGACGGCGAGCGGATCGCGGCCGTGCTGCCCGAGCTCGCCGCGCTGCTCAGCGACCCGCTCCTCACGCTCGAGCGGGTGACGGTGTGCAGGCGAGACGGCGCCGCCCTGGCGCAGCCGGCTGAGCTGCCCGCGCGCGATGACGCCGGGCTCGGTGTCTGGCAGAAGCTGATGGTCTACACGAGCGAGCAGGCGCGCTACGAGGGGCACCCGCTACACGTCGCGCTGATCCGGCGCCTGCGCGAGCAGGGCGCGAGCGGAGCGACCGCGCTGCGCGGCTTCTGGGGCTACCACGGCGGCCACGCGCCCCACGGCGACCGGCTGTTCTCGCTGCGCCGCCACGTGCCCGTCGTGACCGTGGTTGTGGACACGCCGGAGCGCACGCGCCGCTGGTTCGATGTCGTGTCCGAGGTCACTGCCGAGAGCGGGCTCGTGACCAGTGAGACGGTGCCCGCCTTACGCGCCACCGGCCCCGGCCACGTGGAGGGCGGGCTCGACCTGTCGGGGCCGCTCGCGCCATGAGCGTCCTCTGGGTACTGGTGCCGGTCCTGGGGGCGCCGGTGCTGCACGCGCCGGTGCTCACGTTCGACCTGCTCAAGGGGCTCAAGCGGCCGCTCGACAGGGGCGCGACGGTGGGCGGCGTGCGGCTGTTCGGCGACAACAAGACCTGGCGTGGCGCGATCGTGATGCTCACGGGCGTCGTGGCCGCGACGGTGCTGCTGTCACTCTGGCCGTGGTACTGGCACAAGCTGCCGGACGAGCTCCAGGACGCCGGCCCGTGGCTCTACGGCGTGCTGCTCGGCCTCGGCGTCGTGCTCGGCGAGCTGCCCAACAGCTTCCTCAAGCGGCGGCTCGGGATCGCGCCGGGCACCCAGCGACGCGGCGTCCGCGGCCTGCTGCTGTCGGTCTACGACCAGGGCGACTTCGTGCTCGCCATCTGGGTCTTCCTGCTGCCGATCTGGGTCATGTCCGTGGCGCAGGCGGCGATCGCTTTCGTTGTCGTGACGGTCGTGCACCTGGTGCTCAACGTCGTGGGGTACGCCGTCGGGGCGCGCACCGCCCCGATCTAGGCGGGCGCCGGCGGGTCTGGGACATTCTTCACTAATCTTGTGGACTTCTGCCCCGGTCGCGGCGAGTCCAGGATGTGGAGACGAATGCGGACACGCAGATTTCTGGTTGCCCTTGTGTGCCTCGCCGGCGTTGCCGCGCTGGCGGTGGGCGTGGTGGCCGCGCGCCAGCGCCGGGCGGTACACGCGCACGTGCGCGGCAAGGTGGGACCGACCGCCACCGTGTTCCCGGCCTCGGTACGTGTGCTCAGCTGCCACCTGCGCGAGCGGCGCTTCCAGACGCTCGCTGAGCTCCGTCCGACCGGCTTCTGCGTGGCCCGCCGCCAGGGCGCGCCGCTCGCCCCCGAGGACATTCTCGTCACGCCGCGGCCCGACCCGAAGAAGAACCCTGGGCAGCAGTTCGGCCTGATGATCCTGTCGCCCGCCGGCAAGCTGCTCTGGTACGAGCGGCGGCCGGACAAGGTGCACGACCTCAAGGTGGTCGACTACCGCGGGCAGCCGGCGCTCGCGTTCTTCCAGAAGGCGCCGCGCGGGCGCGGCTACTACGAGCTGCTCGACCGGCACTACCGACCGCTCGCGCGCGTGCGCGCCGGCCACGGGCTCTCCACCAACCTGCACGAGCTACAGCTCACTCCGCAGGGCACCGCCTACCTGTCCGCCGACGTGACCGTGCGCGTGCGCGGCGCCGGCAAGGTGACCGAGTACGTCGTGGAGGAGGTGGACGTGGTTAGCGGCAGGGTGCTGTTCGACTGGCGCTCCCTGAAGCACGCGGGCGTGCGCGACAGCTACGAGGAGCGGCCGAAGAGCGGCGCCTGGGACTACTTCCACGGCAACTCGATCGACCCGCCGACGCCCGGCGACCCAACCGTGCTGATCTCCTCGCGCAACACCTCGTCGGTGTACGGCGTGGACCGCGCCACCGGCCGCACCGAGTGGATCCTCGGCGGCAAGCGCGACCAGTTCCACCTCGCGAAGGACCACCCGAGCTGGGTCTTCTGCGGCCAGCACGACGTGCACCGGCTGCCCGACGGCGACATCGAGCTGTTGGACAACGGCGGCACCTTCATGCACGGCGAGCCGCACTGCCCGGTGCATCCGGCGCGCGCGCTCGTGTTCAGGATCGACGCGCGCAACCACCGCGTGCGGCTCGTGAAGAGCATCTCCTCGAAACCGCTCACCAGCTCGGGCAAGGGCTTCTTCTCGGGCTGGGTGGGCAGCGCAAGGCCGGAGTCGAACGGCGACACGCTGATCGACTGGGGCGGCCCGACCAACCGTGTGACCGAGGTAGCGGCGGACGGCCGCGAGAAGCTGCTGCTGCGGCTCGCGTTCTGGTCCTACCGCGGGATCCCGGCGAGCTGGACCGGACTGCCCGGCGGGCGGCCCGCGGTGGTGGCGCGCCGCGGCCGTGGCGACAGCGTGGACGTCTACGCGAGCTGGAACGGCGCGACTCAGATCATGCGCTGGCAGCTGCTGGCGGGCAAGCGCCCGGACTCGCTCGCGCCGGTCGGCACCCCTGTGCCGTTCGCCGACCTCGAGACGAGGATCGCGCTGCGCACGGGCGCGCGCTACGTGGCAGTCCGGGCGCTCGACGCGGCCGGGACGGAGCTCGGCACGTCAGCCGCCGCGCGCGTGCGCTAGCGGCCGGGCGTCTTTGCCACGCCGCCGACGCGCACGGCGCCGAGCGTCCACGAGCTGAGCGTCTTGAACACCGAGCTGGGCGTTCCGCCCTGGCTGACGAGGCTCGTGTCCCACTCGGTGCGCTTTGGCGGCGCCACGAGCGTGTACTGCGTCATCTCGCGCACCGACGGGTTGTGGAGCGCGATCTGGAAGCCCTTGCGCAGGTACGCGGCGCGCCGGCGGGCGCGCAGCGCGCGTGGGCCGCGAGCGAAGTAGCCGAACTCCGTGAGGTAGACGGGCAGCGAACCGCCCTGCGGCGTGCGCAGCTTGCCGGAGCGGGCGAGAAGGTGGAGCAGATGCGTGAGCCGGTCGAGCGTGCCCATCGTCACGTCGCCCCGGCCGCCGGCGCGCGAGGTCGGCGACACGCCGAACGCGTACGGGTGGTGGGCCAGGCCGTCGGCCTTGAAGTGGGCGTGGCGGGTGGCCTTGCGCAGGAACGTGAGCGGGCCGAACGACCTGCCGCGGTGCTCCTGCGGGGCGAGCTCCCCGAACAGCACCTTGGCGCTTGGGTCGACGCTCTTCACTGCGATCCAGCCGGCCCGGTAGAGCGACGCGTAGATGCGCGGCCCGCTCTTGTAGGGCGCGAGCCAGCCGGGCCAGTTGGGTTCGTTCCAGATCGAGTAGCGATCGACACGGCCGCGGAAGTGGAGCGCGACGTCGTGCACGAACTGGCCGTAGAGGCGCGCGTTTGGCTTGTAGGCGCCCTCGTGCAGCCCGGGCCGGTGCTTGCCGTTGGCCCAAGCGGGAGCCGGGCCGGCGATCGTCATCTGCACCTTGATGCCGTAGCCGGCCGCGGCGTCGACGATCGAGTCGTACGGCGCCCAGCTGTAGATCACCTGGCCGGGCGCCAGACGCTGAGAGTTCTGCGCGGAGGCGACGCGGTTCCACAGCACGTTCACCCGCAGCCGCGTGACGCCCAGCTGGCGGGCCTGCTGGAGAGCGTGGTCGCGGTTGTAGTACTGCTGGTAGAGGAAGACCGCGTCGTCCTGGAGACCGACCTCCATGCCGCGTGCCGCGTGAGCGCTCGTGGCCCCACCCAGCGAGCTGGCGAGCGCGAGCAGGACGGCGATGAGTCGGTGCATACCGCCGGGTGATCGGCAGCACCCGCAGAGCCTGAAGCCGATTAGGGTGGGCCGCATGGATGCCGATCTCGCGTTCGCCGGGGCAGCACGACAGGTCGAGCTTCTGCGCGGCGGCCAGGTCTCCTCGCGCGAGCTCGTGGAGGGCTACCTGGGTCGCATCGCGGAAATCGACCCGCGCCTGAACGCGTTCCGCGCCGTGTACTCGGAGTGGGCGCTGGTGGCCGCCGACCAGGCCGACGCGCGGCTGCGGGCGGGTGATGAGCGGCCGCTGCTCGGCGTGCCAGTGGCGGTGAAGGACAACGTGGACGTGGCGCGCGACGTGTCCTGCCACGGCACGCGCTCGCCGCGCGCGCCCGCCGCCGAGGACTCCGAGGTGGTCAAGCGGCTGCTGGCGGCGGGGGCCGTGCTGATCGGCCGCACCCACATGCCTGAGCTCGCGATCTGGCCGTTCACCGAGTCGGCGAGCTACGGCATCACGCGCAACCCGTGGCGGGCCGACCGCACCTGTGGCGGCTCGAGCGGTGGCAGCGCGGCGGCCGTGGCGGCGGGGCTCGCCCCGCTCGCGCTCGGCTCGGACGGCGGCGGCTCGATCCGCATCCCCTCGGCCTGCTGCGGCCTGTTCGGGATCAAGCCGCAACGCGGCCGGGTGTCGCTGCTGCCGCTCGAGGAGCACTGGTACGGGCTGAGCGTGCTCGGCCCGATCGCGCGCAGCGTGACGGACGCGGCGCTGTTCCTCGACGTCGTGTCCGACCGGACGCCCGCGGGTCCCTACGTCGACCACGCCCGCGGCGAGCCCGGGCTGCTGCGCGTGGCGTTCTCCGTCAGGCCGCCCACCGGGAATCAGCTAGCGGAGCCGGTGCTGCGCGCGCTCCACGAGACCGCCGACCTGCTCCGCACGCTCGGCCACGAGGTTGCGGAGCACGAGCCCGACTACGGCGAGATCCGCCCGCTGTTCGGCCCGCGCTGGCTGCGCGGCATCTACGACGACTCGCGCAAGCTCGTGGCCGACACGAGCACGCTCGAGCGGCGCACGCGGCAGATGGCGGCGCTCGGCCGGGCCACGCCGCCGGCGCTCGTGGCGCGCGCCCGCCGCGACGAGGCGGCGCTCGCGGCGCGGCTGTCGAAGACCTTCGACAACTTCGACGTCCTGCTCGCGCCCGCCCTGTCGGCGCCGCCCGTGGAGACCGGCCATTGGCAGGACCGCGGTGCGCTGCGCACCTTCCTCGGCGTCGCCAACTGGACCCCCGGCACGGCCACCTGGAACATCACGGGCCAGCCCGCCGCCGCCGTGCCCTCCGGCTTCACCGACGACGGCCTGCCGCTCTCGATCCAGCTCGTGGGCAGGCACGACGGCGAGCACACGCTGATCGCCCTGAGCGCGCAGATCGAGCGGGCGCGCCCCTGGGCGGAGCACCGTCCGGCGCCGTAGACATGGCCGACTCGTATGCCGTCACCGGCCCGGAGACGCTGCTCGAGCGCTCCGCCGACCTGGACCTGCTCAACGAGGCGCTTGCGGACGTGCGGGCGAACGGGCGCGGCCAGCTCCTGCTCGTGGCGGGCGAGGCCGGTATCGGCAAGACCACGCTCACCGAGGCGTTCGTGTCGGGACTCGGCCCCGTCCGCGTCCTGTCGGGCGCGTGTGAGGCGCTCAACACACCGCGGCCGCTCGGCCCGCTGGTGGACATCGCCGCCGACACCGGAGGCGAGCTGGCGGCTGCCGTGGAGGCCGGTGCCAGCCCGAGCGACGTGCTCGCCGCCCTACTCGGGGAGCTCGGCCGCCGCTCGCCGAGCGTGGTGGTGCTCGAGGACCTGCACTGGGCCGACGAGGCCACGCTCGACGTGCTCAGGCTGCTGGCGCGGCGCCTCGCGACGGCGCCCGCGCTGGTGCTGGCCACCTGCCGGGACGAACTCGACAGCCGCCATCCGCTGCGCATCGTGCTCGGGGAGCTGCCGCAGGGGAGCGTGAAGCGCGTATCGCTCCAGCCGCTGTCGCTGAGCGCGGTGGCAACGCTGGCCGAGCCGCACGGCGTCGACCCCGAGGAGCTGCACGACCGGACCGCCGGCAACCCGCTCTACGTCACCGAGGCCCTCGCCGCGGGCGGCGCCGCGCTGCCGGACAGCGTGCGCGATGCGGTGCTCGCCCGCGCGGCACGGCTCGACACAGGCGCCCGCGCGCTGCTCGACGCCGCCGCGATCGTTCCGCCGCGCGCGGAGCTCTGGCTGCTCGAGGCGCTGGCCGACGACGGCCTCGCCCACCTCGATCAGTGCATCGCCTCCGGGATGTTGCGCGCCGAGCGCGGGGCCGTGGCGTTCCGTCACGAGGTGGTGAGGGTGGCGATCGAGGAGGCGCTGGCGCCCGACCGCCGCCTGGCACTCCACCGGCGCGCCCTGCCCGCGCTTGCCACCGCGCTGCACGGCCAGGCGGACCCCGCGCGGATGGCCCACCACGCGGAGGCCGCCGGCGACGCCGCCGCGGTACTGCGCTACGCGCCGGTCGCGGGCGAGCGCGCCGCGCGGCTGGGAGCGCACCGCGAGGCGGCCGCCCAATACGCACGGGCGCTGCGCTGCGCGGCGGCGCTGCCGGGCGAGGAGCGCGCCGAGTTGCTCGAGCGGCGCGCGTACGAGTGCTACCTCACGGATGCGATCGACGACGCGGCGAGCGCCCGCCACGAGGCCCTCGCGATCTACAGGGAGCGCGGCGACAGGTTGCGTGCCGGCGACACGCATCGCTGGCTCTCGCGCCTCGCCTGGTTCAACGGCGACAACGCAGTGGCTGAGGCGGAGGCGGCGAAGGCCGTCGAGCTGCTCGAGGGGCTGCCGCCAGGACCGGAGCTGGCGATGGCGTACAGCAACATGTCGCAGCTGCGGATGCTCGCGAGCGACCCGCCCGCCACGCTCGAGTGGGGCCGGCGGGCGATCGAGCTCGCCGAAGAGCTCGGGCAGACTGAGATCCTCGTCCACGCGCTCAACAACGTCGGCACCGCGGAGCGCAACGGCGGTGCGCTCGACGAGGGACTCGAGAAGCTCGAGCGCAGCCTCCGGCTCGCGCTCGACGCCGGGCTCGACGAGCACGTCGCGCGCGCCTACACCAACCTCAGCTGCACGTCGCTCGAGGCGCACGAGTACGCGCTCGCCGACGGCTATTTGGACGCCGGCATCGACTACTGCCGCGAGCGCGACCTCGACTCGTGGCGGATGTACATGATCGGCTGGACCGCCCGCTCGCAGCTCGAGCAGGGCCGCTGGGAGCAGGCGGGCAGCGCCGCGACCGCCGTCCTGAGCAACCCAAACGTCGCCACGACCAGCCGTATCACGCCGCTGATCGTGCTCGGTCAGCTACGTGCCCGCCGCGGCGACCCTGACGTGTGGGCTCCGCTCGACGAGGCCCGCGAGCTGGCGCGCGCGACGATGGAGGCGCAGCGCGTGCTGCCCTCGGCCGCGGCGCGCGCAGAGGCGCGCTGGCTGGCCGGGGAGGTCGATCAGGTGGCCGGCGAGACCGGCGAGGCGCTCGAGGTGGCCGCGGCCTCCGAGCACAGCTGGGGAGCGGACGAGATCCGTGCCTGGCGCAGGCGGGCGGGCATCGACGACCACGCGGCGCCCGAGTCCGGGCCGTTCCGCCTCGAGGCCGCGGGCGAGCCGGAGCAGGCCGCCGAGGCGTGGCGTGCGCTGGGCCGTCCCTACGAGGCCGCGCTGGCGCTGCTCGAGAGCGACGACGAGGAGGCGCTGCGCACGAGCCTCGCGGAGTTCCAACGGCTGGGCGCCCGCCCGGCGGCGGCGCGCGCCGCGCGCGCCCTGCGCGAGCGCGGCGCCCGCGACGTGAGGCGCGGCCCGCGCGCCTCGACGCGCGACAACCCAGCGGGCCTGACCGGACGCGAGCTGGAGGTGCTCGAGCTGCTCGCCGACGGCATGCGCAACGCGCAGATCGCGGAGCGGCTGGTGCTGTCGCGGAAGACGGTCGACCACCACGTATCGGCGATCCTGCGCAAGCTCGGCACCGCCACCCGCACCGAGGCCGCCGCCGAGGCCGCTCGCCTCGGGATCCTCGAAAGATAGGCAGTCCTACCGTTGACCTCGAAGCCGCGGCGGCTTACCGTCGTCTGGTCAAACCCTGAGCCAAGGAGAAGCGAATGGAGCTCTACACGATCCTGCGCCGGAGCGGCTGGAAATCCGGCGCCGAGCTCGAGCAGGCCGCTGCCCGCTCGAAGCAGGTGGCCGACGAGCAGATGCCCGACGACATCCGCTGGATCCGCAGCTACGTGCTCGAGGAGGGCGCCGGCTCGGTCGGCACCGTCTGCATCTACGAGGCCTCGAGCCCCGAGGCGATCCGCAAGCACGCCTCGCTGGCCGACCTGCCCGTCGACGAGATCATCCGCGTTGTCGACACCGTTGTCATTCGGCCCGATCCCGAGCCCGCGGTCGCGGAATAGGTCATGGGTCATGGGTCATAGGTCATAGGCCTGTGGCCTGTGACCTCGCTACAGGACGCGGCGGGCCCAGGTGAACTGATCGCGTAGCCAGCCGTCGTAGAGCGGCAGGACGTACACACCCTGGTCCGAGGAGTGGATGACGAAGTCGCTCGAGAGCGCTATGCCCTCGTGGATCACGTTGGCCTCGGTGGCCTTCGAGTTGAACTTGGCGGAGCCGAAGAAGAGCAGGTCGCCCGGCTTCACCTGGTTCAGGTGGACGCGCTTCGACTTGGGGATCTCGCCCGCCTGCTGCGCCGCCGTGCGGCCGAGGATCTTGTTGCCCGCCGGGTTGCCGGAGAGCTTGAACACGCGCCAGGCGAAGCCGGAGCAGTCGTAGCCACCGTGCACCTGGCCGTATGACGGGCCGTCGGTCTCGCCGCCCCAGACATACGGCATGCCGATCTTCGACACCGCGAGCTGGAGGACGGTCTTCTGCTTGGCGGTGTAGGTGGGCAACTGGAAGTGGCTCGCCACGTCGTTCACGTAGCCCTGCTCCCAGCCGCCGAGCTGCAGCGTCTGGGCGAGCGACCAGGCGGCCTCCGCTCGGGTGATGCGGTCCGACGGGTAGAGCTCGAGCTTGTCGTCGGCCGCGAGGTGGTTGTAACGCAGCGAGAGCAGGCGGGCGACCACCTCGGTGCCGAAGTACGACGGCGGCTGCAGCCCGGCGCGCGCGGCCTCTGACTCGAACGTGTTCGCGGCATCCGAGAGCCCGAGCTGGGCGACGATCAGCGCGTCGAAACGCGTGACGCTGAGAGGGGCCGAGGAGACGTTGACGGCAGGCGTGCCGGTCTTGAGGCTGAGCGCCGCGAACGCCTGCGAGAGCTCGGCGCCCGTCAGCGGGCTCGCGCCCTCGAAGCCGCCGGGAAGCTTCTGCATCAGCCCCGCCTTCACCACCTGGGACTGCTGCTTCGTGTCCCAGTTCGCGAGCGTGTGCGCGCCGGCCGGCGCGGCTGCGACGAGCGGGAGGAGCGCGGCGATGACGAAGCTGCAAAGGCGGGAGGGCATCTGCTCTTGGGATCGGAATCGCGCCGGATCCCTTTAGCCCGCTCCCCCTTTTGGTGGACGCTCTGCACGCTAGCTTTCGCGGGCGTGATCTGGATCCAGGAGGAACTCCGCCTACCCGCGCTGCCGCGCGGCTTTCATCTCGTCACGCGCGAGGTCGAGGCGGGCGTGCCCGGTCTGGCCGAGATCGGTGTGGGCGTGGCGCACGTATTCATCCGCCACACGTCGGCGTCGCTGACGATCAACGAGAACGCGAGCCGCGACGTGCTGCGCGACTTCGCCACCTGGTTCGACCGCGCGGTGCCCGACGGGGCGCCGTACTTCGAGCACACGCTCGAGGGGCCGGACGACATGCCGGCGCACATCAAGTCGGCGCTGCTCGACTCGTCGCTGACGATCCCCGTGGCGGACGGGCGGCTGTCGCTCGGCACCTGGCAGGGCATCTACCTGTGCGAGCACAGGGACTCCGGCGGGCCCCGCTCGCTCACCGTCACCGCCTGGGGCGAAGAGCGCGGCTAGCGCGCGCGGAGACGCCTTCCGTCTCCCTCATATGCGAACATACGTTCGTGCGCTGGGACAACCTCCGGATCGAGAACGAACAGGGCCACCAGCTCCCGGGCTACCGGGACCCGGCGGTGGTCCGGCGCTTCGACGCACCCGAGGCCCTCGACATCCGCTTCTACGAGGTGCACGCCAAGTCGGCGTTGAACGCCGTGCCCAAGGCATCCCGCATGCCCTTTCGCTGGACGATCAACCCCTACAGGGGCTGCAGTCATGCGTGCACCTACTGCCTCGGTGGCGACACCGACGTCCTCATGGCGAACGGCCAGACGAAGCTGCTCGCCGAGGTCGAGCCTGGCGACGCGATCTACGGCACGGTCCGAGAAGGCGTGTACCGGCGCTTCGCGGTCACTGAGGTTCTGGACCACTGGTCCACGTTCAAGTCCGCCTACCGCGTTGTCCTCGAGGACGGCACCGAGCTCGTAACGAGCGCCGACCATCGCTTCCTGACCACGCGCGGGTGGAAGCACGTCACTGATCTACGGCCCGGCCAGCGTCCGCACCTGACCCTCACCAGCAAGCTGATGGGTGTCGGCCGGTTCTCACCCGCGCCGTTTCACACGCCCGACTATCGGCGCGGCTACCTCTGCGGCGTGATCCGCGGCGACGGGCACGTAGGCTCATACAGCTACGACCGGCCGGGACGCACGAGCGGTGATGTGCACCGTTTCCGGCTGGCACTGCGCGACATCGAGGCGCTCGCGCGAGCGCAGCACTATCTCCTAGACGCGGGCGTGAGCACGGATGAGTTCGAGTTCAAGCAGGCCGCGGGCTACGGCCCGATCCGAGCGATACGTACCCGGTCCCGCGACAACGTCCAGCGCGTCCGAGAGCTGATCGAATGGCCGCGGCAGGCGAGCGACGATTGGTGCAAGGGCTTCCTGGCAGGGAGCTTCGACGCCGAGGGTAGCTTCAGCGAATCGCTGCGCATCTCGAACACCGACTCGGCGATCGTCGACTGGATTACGTGGTGCTTGCGACGCTTCGGGTTCAACTACGTGATCGAGGACCGCGGGCTGCCGAACGGCATCCGCTGCGTTCGCCTCCTGGGCGGACTCGTCAGGCAGCTGGCCTTTCTTCAATCGATTGATCCCGCCATCACACGCAAGCGGTCGATCGCGGGCAAGGCCGTCAAGACCGACGCGCGTCTGAGGGTCGAGTCGATCGAGCCGCTCGGATTCAAGCTCCAGCTCTACGACATCACCACCGGCACCGGTGACTTCATTGCCAACGGGGTCGTGAGCCACAACTGCTTCGCTCGCCCCACACACACGTATCTGGACTTCAACGCCGGCCGCGACTTCGAGCGCGAGATCGTGGTCAAGGTCAACGTGCCCGAGGTGCTCCGCGCGGAGCTGGCGCGGCCGTCGTGGAAGGGCGAGCACGTCGCGCTCGGCACCAACACGGACCCGTACCAGTGGGTGGAGGGCCGCTACAAGCTGATGCCCGGCATCAGCGGCGCGACGAGCACGCCGGTCGGGATGCCAGCGCGGTTGAGCTCCCCGACCGCTTCTAGCCGCGCACGGGGGTTCGGTGTGTGCGGCTCGCTCGCCCGCCACGCCTTCTCGTCGATCGTCGGCACCGAGAGGTTGGCGCTGATCGAGGTGATTGCCGCGATCTCGCGCATCAGGTCGAGATCGCGCAACAGCAGCGGCGACTTCGTCAGCACCGAGCACGGGTTGGCCGCATCGCGAAGCGCCTGCCAGATCCCCCGCATCAGCTTGTAGCGGCCCTCCACCCACTGGTACGGGTCGGTGTTCGTCCCCATCGCGATGTGCTCGCGCTTCCATGACTTGCGCGCAAGCTCGGCCCGCAGCACCTCGGGCACGTTGACCTTGACGACGATCTCGCGCTCGAAGTCGCGGCCGGCGTTGAACCCGAGGTACGTGTGGGTTGGGCGGGCAAAGCAGTTGTGGCTGACGACGCCGTTGGCGATGAAGTCGCCCGTGCCGGTGGTGATGTCGTACAGGCGCATCGCGCGACCGAGGGGCTCGACGCTCACGACACGTGTCCGCGCGTCGGACTTCAGAGC
>DASXNY010000098.1:0-15130 GCA_036494715.1 Thermoleophilaceae bacterium | reverse complement strand
CCGACGTGGGTGCCGTCGAACAGCCCCCAGGTCAGCTCGCCAGGGAAGCTCGGAAACGCCTCGGTCACCGTCAGGCCGAGCTCGCGGACGAGCCCGAGGTAGCTCGTGTGGAAGTCGGCGATCACCTCGCCGCCGAGCTGGATGCGTCGCCCGTCGGGCGCGGTGAGCTGGTCCACGCGCCCGCCGGGACGCTCGCGCGCCTCGAGCACGGCGACGTCCGTGCCCGCGTTGGCCAGATCCCGGGCGCACGAGAGACCGGCGAGGCCGGCTCCGATCACCACCACGTCCCTGCGCGCCGCGTCGAGGCTCATGTCCGGGCGCGCGCTCGGCCCCTGCCCCACGTCTTGACGAGATCCGTGAGGTGCGGCCGGAAGTAGGCCTCTAGGAAGTCGTCCGTGGGAGTCATCGCCTGGTCGAGCAGGGCGCCCTCGACGAACTTCATGATGATCTCGGCTGCCACCTTCGGGCGCGGCAGGCCGGCGCTCTCCACAACCTGCCTGAAACCGTCCATGTAGGCGATCGTCCAGCGGCGGGCCAGCGGACGCAGGTACTCGGCCCGGCCGGCCTCGAGCATCAGCTCGTACTGGGCAGTGAGGAACGCCTGGGGGTCGCTGATCTGAGCGTCGGCGAAGGCGACGATCCGGTCGATCAGCTCGGCCTGGGAGATCTTCGCCGGCGACGTGGTGTGCTCGCGCACGCACTCGGTCGAACGGGCGATCATCAGGTCGAGCGCCTCTTCTATGAGCGCGCTCTTCGAGTCGAAGTAGTAGGTGGTGGAGGCCAGCGAGACGCCCGCCTCCTGGGCCACGGCGCGGTGTGTGACGCTGTTCACCCCGCCCTCGCCGATCACGCGCAGCGTGGCCTCGAGGATATCCTGGCGGCGCGGGTTCTGCCGCTTGCTGTTGACCGGGGCTCTCACGGCGGCTGTACGAGCGTACCGTACGGGTCCGGAGGGGTGGCCGGGGCTGTTCATGCGTCTGGTACGGTTGTACAACCTTGCCGAGCGATCGCTATGACGTGATCATCGTCGGTGGCGGTTTCGCCGGTGTCACCGCCGCCCGAGAGTGCGCCCTGCGAGGCCGGCGAACGCTGCTGCTCGAGGGACGCGACCGGCTCGGCGGCCGCACCTGGCACAGCGACTGGAACGGACTGCCGATCGAGTACGGCGGCGCCTGGGTTCACTGGCACCAGCCGCACACCTTCTCCGAGCTCACCCGCGCAAGGCTCGGCGTCTCCGTCAGCGGCGACGCCGGGCGCGCTCTCTGGCACGTCGACGGCGAGCGGCGCAGCGGCACGATCGAGGAGCGCGACGCGATCGCCCAGCGCGGCTGGGACCGCTTCGTCGACGGTGTCCGCGAGGCGCTGCCCCAGCCGCACGACCCGCTCAGCTCGCTGCCGGAGCTGGCGCGCTTCGATAGGCAGACCATCGCCGAGCGGCTCGCCGAGCTGGAGCTCGACGAGGAGGAGCACGACGTGCTCGCCGCCGAGCTCGAGTCACTCGCCCATGCGCCCCTGACGGACGCCGGGGCGGTCTCGGTCCTGCGCTGGCACGCGCTCTCCGGTTACAGCCTCGAGCTGACGCAGCACACCGGTGGGCGCGTGACGATCGACGAGGGCACCGGCGCGCTGCTCGCCGCGATCGCCGACGCCGCTCCCTTCGAGCGCCGGCTCGACACGCCCGTCGCGGCGGTGGACAGCCAGAACGGCCAGGTCGAGGTTCACACGCGCGAGGGCGAGGTGTTCGGCGCACAGGCCGCGATCGTCGCTGTTCCGCTGAACGCGCTGGGGGCGATTGAGTTCAACCCCGGCCTGCCCGAGGACAAGCAGCAGGCGATCGCGCTCGGCCAGGCCAGCCGCGGCATCAAGGTGATGATCCGCGCACGCGGCGAGGACATCATCCAGAACGCGATCCGCCCCGGTCACCCGTTCGGCTATCTGGACAGCGAGATCCTGGTCGGCGACGGCACCCAGCTGATGATCGGCTTCGGCCCCGACGCCGAGCGCTGCGACCCCGCCGACCGCGCGGGCATGCAGGCGAGCCTCGACCAGACCCTGCCGGGCTACGAGCTGCTCGACGCCACCGCGCACAACTGGTTTGCCGACGAGTTCTCGCGCGGCACGTGGGCGATCCATCGCCCCGGCTGGTACGAGCACCACCACGCCGCGATGCGGCGACCGGAGGGGGGCGTGGTCCTGGCGGGCTCCGACCTTGCCAACGGCTGGGCCGGCTTCATCGACGGCGCGATCGAGTCCGGGCTGTCCGCGGGAGCGTGGGCAGCCGCGCGCGCCGGTTAGTCGGCACTCACTCGCCGAGCAGCGGGTCCGCCCGGTACTCGTCGTCGCTCACGTGCTCGCCCCATGTGACCGCGCTGCCCTGCTCGTCCACCTCCTGCATGGCGATGTGGGTCATGAAGCGGTTGGGGGCGGCGCCGTGCCAATGGTCCTCGCCGGGCTCGAAGTAGACCCGGTCCCCGGGCCGGATCACCTCGATCGGCCCGCCGCGGCGCCGGCAGCGGCCGAGGCCCTCGGTGACGAAGATCGTCTGGCCGAGCGGGTGGGTGTGCCACGCCGTGCGCGCGCCCGGCGTGAAGTGAACGCTGGCTGCCGCCAGGCGTGAGGGCTCCGCCGCCGTCGCCACGGGGTCGATGTAGACATGGCCGGTGAACCAGTCGCTCGGTCCGGGCGTCGTGTCGAGGGAGTTCCTGGTGATCTGCATGTCGCGTCCTCCTTGATTGCGGTGGCCTGACAGCGGACGATGCCCGATCGCGGCTGGGCTCGCCTGGTGGCGGCGCGATACGGTCTCGCCGCGAACGGACGAGAGGAGCAGGGTTGGAGAGCACGGCAGCGAGCTTTGACGTGTCCGGGTACGGCGTGGCAGTCACCGGAGGGGCGAGCGGACTCGGACTGGCCTACGGCGAGGTCATGGCGGCGGGCGGCGCGCGGGTCACGCTGATCGACCTCGACGCCGACGCTGCGGCGGAGCAGGCCGAGCGCTTGCGGGGCCAGGGCCTCGACGTGCGCGGCGCCGTCGCCGACGTGACCGACCACGCCACCCTCGACCGCGTAATCGACGAGGCCGCCGCCGAGTACGGCCGGCTCGACGTCGTGTTCGCCAACGCCGGCATCGACCCGGGCATCGGCTTCCTCGGCGCCTGGGCCGGCAGCTCACGCCCGCGCGTCGACGAGGGCGCGCTCGAGCTCTACACGGACGAGCGCTGGAAGCGCGTGATCGACATCAACCTCACCGGCATCTTCGCCACGGCCCGGGCGGCGGCACGTCACATGCGCCCGCGCAAGTCCGGCCGCATCATCGTCACCACCTCGATGGCGGCGACGCACATCGAGCCGGCCATCGGTCACGCCTACGCAACCGCCAAGGCGGGCGCGCGCCATCTCGTCCACGGCCTCGCGCTCGAGTTCGCCGCCTACGGCATCACCGTCAACGCGATAGCGCCGGGCTTCTTCGTCACCAACATCGGCGGCGGCCACGCCAAGCTGCCCGAAACCCAGGAAGCCCTGTCCAAGGACATCCCGATGCACCGCGTCGGCTGGCCGGATGACATCAAGGGCCTGGCCCTGTTTCTGGCCTCGCCGGCATCGGCCTACATCACCGGCCAGGAGATCCTCATCGACGGCGGCTGGGGCCTAGGCAGGGCGGACTGACGGGAGCGGTCGACGTGACGCGCTTTGCGTTCCGGTTCGAGCCCCGCTACCGTCGCGCCGCGCGGCCGTTCGGGATCACCCCCGAGCGCGCCTGGGTGGAAGTCGACGCCGACCGCCTCGCGGCCCATTTCGGTCCCTGGCACCTCAAGACCCCCCTTGAGAATGTGCGGAGCGTGTCCATCACCGGTCCGTATTGGTTCGTCAAGACCGCGGGCCCAGCGCGGCTCGGAATCACGGACCGCGGGCTTACGTTCGCCACGAATGGCGACCGCGGCGTCTGCATCACATTCGCGACGCCGGTAAGAGGAATCGAGCCACTCGGCCTTTTGCGCCATCCCGAGCTGACGGTGACCGTGGAGGACGTGGAGGGGCTCGCTCGGCTCTTCTCGCGGTAGCGGCCGGCCGGGCGCGATTGCGCCAGCACGCGAAATCGACCTAGCCGCCCCCTCCTCTCGGGGGAAGGCCGAACCACCGATCACGGGGTGCCCACAAGGCAAACGCGGGCCGCCGTCCGTAGCGTGGACATTCAGCCCCCTTCACCGTCTACCAAGCCCCGGAATGAGCGCATTCGGCCCCAGCCTCGGTGTGCTGGCGGCGTTGATGAGCGTCGCCAACACCTTCCCGTACGTCCGCGACACCCTCCGTCGCACCACGCGGCCTCACCGCGGCGCGTGGCTGATTTGGTCCGTGCTTGCGATCGTGGCATGCCTGTCCCAGTGGGCCGACGGTGGCTCTTGGAGCCTCGTCATGTGCGCAGTTCAGGCGCTGCTTGACGTGCTCGTCTTGGTTCTGGCGGTTCGCCTCGGCGAGGGCGGCGTGAGCACGGGCGAGAAGGTGGCGATGGGCGTGGCCGCTGCCGGCGTGCTCGGCTGGATCGCGGCCGACACGCCGATGGTGGCTACGTCGTGCGTCGTGGTCGCTGATCTGATGGGAGCCGTCGTGATGGCGCCCAAGGCCTACCACGACCCAGATTCCGAGACGCTCGCCACGTTCGCCCTGGCAAGCCTCGGTGGCGCGGTCGCTACTGGCGCCGTGGGAGCCGCCGACCCCTCCCTGCTGCTCTACCCGATCTACTTCTGTCTCGTCAACGCCTCGATCTCACTGCTGATCTGGCACCGCCGCACGGTTCTCGCAGCGCCGCCGCATCGTCCGCTTGCGGCGGCGCGATAGCCGACCTGTCCGGACCCTAAAGCGAGCTACAGCGACGCGCGGTTAGGTACGAAAACCGAGTTCTTCAACGACGCAGGGCCCGGACAAGGCTCCGCCTGCCCGGGCCCGAGGACGCCGAAGAACGAAGGTTTGCAGTCCCCTAACCGCAGCCGGTGTTGTTGCCGCAGGATGTGCACGTGTAGCACGATCCCGTGCGCTGCATCATCCCTCCGCACTGCTCACACGCGGGGCCCAGGTCGAGGCCGACCAGCTTCGCCGGGCGCACTGGCGGCTCGTCCGTCAGGGCTGCTGCCGCCGGCTTGGATGCGGGCTGGCTCGTCTTGGCGTGGCCATTCGTCCCGTTTCCGCCGTTCGACTCCGGGGCGTCGCCGCGCATCAGTGCTTCCTGGGCCGCCTTGCGTGCCCGCACTTCGGGAGTGAGGATGCCGAGCTCCTCCTGGACGTCGACGTCGAGGAAGCGCGAGGCGAGCCAGCGCATGATGTAGTCCGGCATCGACTTGGCGAAGGGGATCTCCGGATTGGTGGTCATCCCCTCCGGGTCGAAGCGCATGTAGGAGAACTTGCGCACGTAGGTCTCGAGCGGCACGCCGTACTGGAGGCCGATCGAGATGGCGGTGGCGAACGAGTTCATCATGCCGCGCAGCGTCGAGCCTTCCTTGCCGATGTCGGTGAGGAAGATCTCGCCGAGCGTGCCGTCCTCGTACATGCCGGCGGTGATGTAGCCCTCGTGGCCCTGGCCGATGCCGAACTTGTGCGTGATCGACTGGCGCTCGCGCGGCATCCGCCGGCGCATCGCCTCGGGCTCGACGGGAACCGCGGCCTCCGCCTTCTTCTCGTCCTTGGTGTTGGTGCGCAGCGCCTGGGCGGTCTTCGAGCCGTCGCGGTAGATCGCGAGTGCCTTGACGCCCAGCCTCCACGCCTGGAGGTACGCATCCGCGATGTCGCCCACCGTGCTCGACTCGGGCATGTTCACCGTCTTCGAGATCGCGCCCGAGATGAACGGCTGCACCGCGCCCATCATCTTGATGTGGCCCATGTGCGAGATCGCCCGCTGGCCCACGGCGACGTCGAACACCTCGAGGTGTTCGTCTGCCAGCTCGGGCGCCCCGATGATCGTTTGGTGCTCGTCGATGTGCGCCTCGATCTGCGCGACCTGCGACTGGCCGTAGCCGAGCGTGCGCAGCGCCAGCGGGACGGTGCGGTTGACGATCGTCATCTGACCGCCGCCCACGAGCTCCTTGAACTTGACCAGTGAGAAGTCGGGCTCGATGCCGGTGGTGTCGCAGTCCATCAGGAACGAGATCGTGCCCGTCGGCGCCAGCACCGTCGCTTGCGCGTTGCGGTAGCCGTGCACCTCGCCGAGCGTGACCGCCTCGTCCCACGCGCGGCGCGCGGCTGAGACCAACTCGTCGTTCGACAGCGAGTCGTCGATCGCGTAGGCCGCGTCGCGGTGCTTGCGCATCACGTGCAGGTGGGGGTCGCGGTTCTGCTCGAAGCGGTCGTACGGGCCCATCGCCGAGGCGACCTCGGCCGACTTCCTATACGCGCGACCCGTCATCAGCGCCGTGATCCCGGCAGCCGCGAGACGTCCACCATCGGAGTCGTACGCGAGGCCGTTCGACATCAGCAGCGCGCCGAGGTTGGCGTAGCCGAGGCCGAGCTGGCGGAAGGCGCGCGCGTTGCGGCCGATCTCCTCGGTCGGATAGCTCGACGGCCCGACCACGATCTCCTGCGCGAGGATCATCACGTCGACGACGTGCTGGAACGACTCGACGTCGAACGTGCCGTCCGCGCGCCGGAACTTGAGCAGGTTGATCGAGGCGAGGTTGCAGGCCGAGTCGTCGACGTGCATGTACTCCGAGCACGGGTTCGACGCGTTGATCCGACCCGAGTTCGGGCACGTGTGCCACTCGTTGATCGTGGTGTCGTACTGAACGCCCGGATCGGCGCACTTCCACGCCGCCTCGGCGATCTGGCCGAGCAGCTCGCGCGCGTCGTAGCTCTCGACAGGCTTGCCGGTGACCCGGGCGATCGTGTCCCACTGCTCGCCGCGCTCGGCACGCTCCATGAACTCGTCCGTGACCCGGACCGAGTTGTTGGCGTTCTGGTACTGGATCGACGCGAAGTGCTCGCTGTCGAGGCGCATGTCGAAGCCGGCGTCGCGCAGCGCGGCGGCCTTCTCCTCCTCGCGCGCCTTGCACCAGATGAAGTCGACGATGTCCGGGTGGTCGATATCGAGCACGACCATCTTGGCCGCGCGCCGCGTCTTGCCGCCCGACTTGATCGTGCCGGCCCAGGCGTCGGCGCCGCGCATGAAGGAGACCGGACCGCTCGCCAGCCCGCCCTTCGCCAGCGGCTCCATCGAACCGCGGATGTTCGAGAGGTTGATCCCGGAGCCGGAGCCGCCGCGGAAGATCTTGCCCTCCTTGGTGTTCCAGTCGAGGATCGACTCGAGCTGGTCCTCGACCGAGAGGATGAAGCAGGCGGAGCACTGCGGCTGCTCTTCGAAGCCGACGTTGAACCAGACCGGCGAGTTGAACGCCGCGATCTGGTTCACCAAGATGTGCGTGAGCTCGGCCTCGAAGGCGTCGGCGTCCTCGTCGGTGGCGAAGTAGCCGAGCTCGCGGCCCCAGCCGGAGATGGTGCCCGCCACGCGGCCGACCATCTGCTTGACCGACGACTCGCGCTCGGGCGAGCCGAGCTGCCCGCGGAAATACTTCTGGGTGACGATGTTGGTGGCGTTCTGGGACCAGGTCTTCGGGAATTCGACCTGCTCCTGCTTGAACTTGCCGACCTCCGCGTCGCGCAGCTCCCAGTCGATCGCGTCGAAGGGGTGAATGCCTGGCTCGGTGTAGCGCCGCTCCACTCTGACGCCCTTCATCGCGAAGGTGGTGGGGGTGTCGGGGACGCTACGGGTGTCCGGCATGACCTCTCCTAACGGATTCGAGTTCTCCTTCCTCCTGCCCTGGGGGCGAGCCCGAGGGGGAAGTTTCGATCCTCTCGCGAGGGTCGGACGGAAGGACTAGGGGGAGTTGGTCGTCGCCGAGCACCGGCTCCGACTTCAGGCGCTCGAGCTCAGACTCGAAGTCCGAGAGGTCCTCGAAGCTCCTGTAGATGCAGGCAAACAAGAGCGCCGACACGCGGTCGAGCCGCACGAGCCCGCGCAGCACGCGTTCACCGATCCACTCGGCGTCGACCTGGCCGCCGCGCCTGCGCGCCTCGCCGGCGATGCTGTCGGCGAGCTCCTCGAGGTCACCCACGGCGACCGGCCGCTTGTTGGTGGCGCGCAGCATGCCGCGCATTAGCTTGTCCTGGTCGAACTGCTCGCGCGCGCCGTCGCGCTTGTGCACGTACAGCTTCGGGCCGCTCGTCTGCTCGTGCGTCGTGAAGCGCTCGCCGCAGCTCGCGCACTCACGCCGGCGGCGAATCGAATCGCCCGGCTCGACGAGGCGGGAATCCACTACGCGCGTGGACTCGAAGTGACAGTAGGGACAGCGCATCGCGGCCCCTAATTCTACTAGCTGTAGTGCCTGATTCCTGCCCGGACCACTACATATTGTGGTGGAGAATGCGGGAAGTTTGGGGCGCACGCGCATCTTGGCACGCCGGCGCGCCGATTCCGCGGCGCAGAGCCGGATCTCCCCGCTGTTTGCGCGGTCAACCGGCCTGGCGACCAGCTAGCGGCCGAGCTTCAGCCAGTCCCAGAACTCGGCGGCCAGGTCCGCCGCGCGCTCGCGTCGCTCCGGGCCGCCGATCGCGAGCCCGAGCGCGCCGGCCACGACGATCACTGCCAGCACGATCAGGACCACAACACCCGCCGACATCAGTCCCGGATCGAGGCGAGCGTGCGCTCGAGCCCTTCTTCGAGCTGCACCTTCGGCTCCCAACCCAGTTCATCGCGCGCGCGGGAGGCGTCGAGCGCAATGTGCATGACCTCGCCCGGGCGCTCGGGACCATGCTCGGCCTGGAAGTCGTCGCGGCCGCCGAGCCGCGCGAGTATCTCGACGATGTCCATCACGGTGCTCTCCACGCCGAGCCCGATGTTGAACGCGTCGCCGGCGTCCGAATCGGCTGCCGCTAGGTTGGCTGAGACGACGTCGCCGACATACACGTAGTCGCGGGTCTGCAGGCCGTCGCCGAAGACGAGCGGCTTCTCGCCCTCCAGGAGCTTGCCGCAGAAGATCGCGATCACGCCGGCCTCGCCCATCGGGTCCTGGCGCGGCCCGTAGACGTTGCCGTAGCGCAGCGACACGGTGGACAGGCCGTGCAGGCGGCGGAAGAGCTCCAGGTAGCCCTCGGCCGACAGCTTCGACTGTCCATACCCGGACTCGGGCGCCGCGGGGTGCGTCTCGGGCGCTGGGATCACCCGGCCCTCGCCGTAGATCGCGCCGCCGGTCGAGCTGTTGACGAAGCGCCGGATCCCCACCGCCTGGGCGGCCGCGAGCATGTTGATAGTGCCGATCACGTTGATGGTCGCGTCGTAGGCCGGGTCAGCGACGGACCTGCGCACGTCGATCTGTGCGGCGAGGTGGAAGATCGCCTCCGGCGCGGTGTCCGCCACGATGTCGCGCATGCCCTCGCCGTCGCGGATGTCGGCCTCCACCAGCCGCGCGCCATTCGCGAGCGCGTCCTCGAGGTTCTCGCGCCGGCCCGTCGACATGTTGTCGATCACCGTCACCTCATCGCCACGCGCGATCAGCGCATCCACCACGTTCGACCCGATGAAGCCGGCGCCGCCGGTAACTAGCGTCTGCATAGGGCGCGGATCGTAGCCGGTTAGTTCTTGGTTCTTGGTTCTTAGTTCGCAGTTTGGGCTTCGGCTCTGAGAACTGAGAACAGAGAACTCGAGCCGCCAGGCCCGCTGATAGCTTCGACAGCTGATGTCCGGCCTCTTCGTCACCTTCGAAGGCATCGATCGCTCTGGCAAGACGACCCAGGCGGCGATGTTGTGCGAGGCGCTCGGGGATGAGGCGCTTGCTGTGCGGGAGCCGGGCGGCACCGAGGTGGGTGAGCGGCTGCGGGAGCTGCTGAAGGACCAGGCGCTCGCGATCGCGCCCGAGGCCGAGGCGCTGATGTTCGCCGCCGCGCGCGCCCAGCTCGTGGCTGACGTGATCCGGCCCGCGCTCGAGGAGGGTCGCGTGGTGGTGTCTGACCGCTTCCTCGACTCGTCGCTCGCCTACCAGGGCGTGGCGCGCGGGCTCGGAGTGGAGGACGTCGAGCAGATCAACCGCTTCGCGACTGGTGGGCTGCTGCCCGACATCACCCTCCTCTTGTCGATCGACCCCGCGCGTGCTGCCGCGCGCGCCGGTCAGCTCGACCGCTTCGAGGACGAGGGCGACTCGCTGCAACGGGCCGTGTTCGGCGCTTACCGCGAGCTGGCGGACGCCGATCCCGGGCGCTGGCGCACGGTCGACGCCGATCGCCCCTCCAAGGAAGTGCACGACGAGGTGCTCCAAGCCGTGCAGGCGGCGCGCTCGGGCGCCGGGGCGCGCGCGTGACCGCCGAGGCGCCGCAGCTCGCCGGCACGGAGGACCACCCGCACGCGCGATTGGTGCTCGGCTCGGCGCTCACGTCGGGCGCGCCATCGCACGCCTACCTCTTCCATGGCCCCCCCGGAACCGGCAAGCGCACCGCGGCTCTCGCCCTGGCGGCCGAGCTGCTGGCACAGGGCGAGGACGACCCGGACGGGGCGCGGGCGCGCGCGCTGCACGGCACGCATCCCGACCTGACCTGGGTGCGGCCCACCGGCGCGCACGTGATGCGGGTGAGTGACGTGGACGGGCCGGTTGTGGCGGCCGCGGGGCGCACCCCGTTCGAGTCGAAGCGGCGCGTGTTCGTGCTCGAGCGCGTCGACACGATGAACGACGAGGTGGCCAATCGACTTCTGAAGACGCTGGAGGAGCCGCCCTCGTTCGTGCACCTGATCCTGCTCACCGACCAGCTCGGCCGGGTGCTCGAGACAGTGGTCTCGCGCTGCCAGCTCGTGCGCTTCGACCCGTTGCCGGCGGACCGGATCGCGGCGATCCTCGACGAGGAGGGGGTCGTGCCGGAGCGCGCGGGCGCTGCCGGGCGCCTCGCCCTCGGCAACGTCGCCAGGGCGCGCTTCCTCGCCTCCGACGAGGGCATGGCGCTGCGCGGCGAGGTGGAGCGGCTCGTGCTCGACGCGCTCGGCGCGATCCACATGGAGGAGCCCTGGCGCGGGCTGCTCCAGCGCGCCGAGGAGCGCCGCGAGTCGGCCGAGGCGGACGTTGAGCAGCGCAAGCGCGAGCGGCTCGAGCAGGAGCCGCGCGGCCGCGAGCGCACGGCGATGGAGCGCGAGTTCGACGAGACGGCGAAGCGCGACGGCCGCCGCGCCCGGACCGAGGTGCTCGAGCTCGGACTCGAGCTGGCGGCGATCGCGTTCCGCGACCTGGTGGCGGTCGCCAACGGGGCGGATGGCGCGGTGCTCGGCACCGACCGGATCGCCGACCTGGCCGGAGCCGCCGAGGGGCGCGACCCCGTGCGCCTGCGCGAGGCCGCGGAGTGCTGCGAGGAGACGCGCAGTTCGTTCCAGCTCAACGTGACCGAGGAACTGGCGCTGTCCGCCCTGACCTTTCGTCTCCGAGAGCTCGTTGGAGCCTGAGGCCATCGGCTAGCCGCCCGACCTCGCCAGCCGCCACCTCGATCACCGAGCGCGCGAAGCGGCTGCGCAGCACGCGGCGCGGGCCGACGTCGTACTCGATGTAGATAGGCAGCCAGTCGCGGTCGACGAAGACCACGTCGAGGCGGAAGCGCATCCCGAACGTGTGCACGGAGGTGCAGTGGGGGATGACGAGCGCGTCGCCCGGGTCGAGCGCCGGCAGGAAGGCGAGGCCCAAGAGCCGCGCGCGCCAGGTGTGAGCGAGGTGCAAGCGGATGCCGGTCTCGAGCTCGAGCACGGGGTAGTCGCGGAGACGAGTCACACCCGCTTAAGAGCCCAGCCGGGAGTTTTCGCCCCCCTTAGCGCCGCTTGAGGAACCGTGATTAGGGTCGAGGCATGCGATCGCCACACCGCTGCCCGACCTGCGGCGAGCCCGTATCCGGATTCGCCGCCGGCTGCGCCCTCTGTGGAGCCGAGCTCGACCCGCGCCGGGCGCAGGGCCCGCGCTCGATCACGGAGCGCCTTCGCAGCGCCGCCGCCTCGCTCACCCCTCGCGCGCGCGTGCGCGAAAAGGGTGTCGGGCGGCCGCAGCGCTGACAAGCAAGCAGTTTTGGGCGCCCCGCGCTCAAGCGTCTGACCTTTGCGGTCGATCAGACTGACCATGGGGAAGAGGCGTATTCCGATTGGGCGCGTTTGCGCGCCGGTGGAGCTGTCGTGAGCGGCCATGCCAGGCCAAAGTCGCAACAGTGCTGAGCGTCTTTCGCTCGTAGTCGAGACGCAGCGCGAGATCGCCTCCGCGGGCAGCGACCTGCAGGCGGTCATGCGGCTCGTCGCCGAGCGCTCGGTGGCCATCATCGGCGCCGACGGCGCGATGGTCAACCTCATCGAGGACGGCGACATGATGCACACGCGCGCCGCCGTCGGCATCGGCGCCAACGCCTTCGACGCTCGCCGGCCGCTCTCCGGCTCGGTGGGGAGGTACGCGATCGAGAGCGGGCAGCCGATTCTGATCGAGGACACCGTCTCCGACCCGCGCATCAACCAGGAGCTGCGCGCCAGGGTCGGCGACAAGTCGCTGATCTGCGTGCCGCTCTTCCAGGGCGCGACCGTGATCGGCACGATCAACGTGCTCAGCCGCTCCGAGGACGACCGCCTCACCGAGGACGATCGCCAGATCATGGAGATGCTCTCCGTCGTGCTCTCGGCGGCGGTGAGCCACGCGGCGGAGTTCGAGGCGCGCCGCGGCCAGGCCGAGGCGTTCGCCCGCTTCCGCACCCTCTTCGAGGGCGCCTCGATCGGCATCCTGCGCCTCTGCCCGGACGGGCGCGCCGTGGAGGTCAACCCGGCGCTCGAGCAGATGCTCGGCTACACCGCCGACGAGCTCGCCCAGATGACCTTCCGCGAGTACATGAACAAGGAGGATCTCGACCGCGCCGAGGTGCTCTTCCGCGACCTGATCGGCGGCCAGCGCGAGTCCTTCCAGCTCGAGGCGCGTTACTCGCGCAAGGACGGCGAGCTGGTGTGGGCGCACGTGCGCGCCGCGCTCGAGCGCGACCAGGAGGGCGAGCCGGCCTTCGCGGTCACGATGATCGAGAACATCACGAAGCGCAAGCATGCCGAGGCCGAGCTGATCCGCCAGTCCGAGCTGAACCAGCACCAGGCGCTGCACGACCCGCTCACCGGCCTGCCCAACCGCGTGCTGTTCGGCGAGCGCATCGAGCACTCGATCAACCACGCCGAGCGCCGCGACACGCGCCTAGCGATTCTGATGATGGACCTCAACCGCTTCAAGGAAGTGAACGACTCGCTCGGCCACCAGGCGGGCGACGACCTGCTCAAGGAGGTGGGCGATCGGCTGCGCGGCGCGCTGCGCGCCTCGGACACGGTGGCCCGTCTCGGTGGCGACGAGTTTGGCCTGCTGCTCCCCGAGCCGTCGACGAGCGACGACGTGCTCGGCGTGGTCGAGCGCATCCGCCAAGCGCTCGAGCGCCCGGTCTACGTGCAGGACCTGCCGCTGGCGATCGAGGCCTCGATCGGCATCGCGGTCTTCCCGGACCACGGGCGCGAAGCCGAACTGCTGATCCAGCGCGCCGACGTGGCCATGTACGCCGCCAAGCAGGAGAGCGCGCCGTTCGCCTTCTACGACCCTGACGCTGACGAATTCGACCCCACGCGCCTGACGCTCGTCGCGGAGCTGCGACGGGCGATGGAGCAACGCGAGCTCGTCCTCCACTACCAGCCGAAGGCGGTGATGGAGGACGGCTCCGTTACCTCGGTCGAGGCCCTGCTGCGCTGGCAGCACCCCCACCAGGGCGTGATCTATCCCGACGCGTTCATCCCGCTCGCGCAGGAGACGGGACTGATCCGGCCGCTCACCCTGTACGTGGTGGACGAGGCGCTGCGGCAGTGCGGCCAGTGGCGCGACGAGGGCCTCGGACTCTCGGTCTCCGTCAACCTGTCGATGCGCAACCTGCTCGACCTGGAGTTCCCGCAGCAGGTGGCCGACCGGCTCGGCCGCTGGAACGTGCCGGCCCAGCTGCTCGAGCTCGAGATCACCGAGTCGACGATGCTCGCCAACCCCGCGCGCACGATGACCGTTTTGAGCGAGCTGCACGCCCTCGGCATCCGGCTCTCGATCGATGACTTCGGCACCGGTTACTCCTCGCTCGCCTACCTGCGCCGGCTGCCCATCGACGAGATCAAGATCGACCGCTCCTTCGTCATGGGCATGCACGAGCAGGCCGACGACGTCGCCATCGTGCGCTCGACGATCGATCTCGGTCGCAACCTCGGCCTCGACGTGGTGGCCGAGGGCGTCGAGACCGAGGAGATCTGGGAGAAGCTGCGCGAGCTCGGCTGCAACACGGCCCAGGGCTACTACCTCAGCCGGCCCGTCCCGGCCGAGCAGCTGCGCGACTGGCTCAACGAGCACCGCGCCGGTGTGCCGCTGCCTGTCGATGTCGCCGGGGCCGTCGACGCTCCCGCGCCGCTCGTTCCGCCGAGCAGCGAAGCCGCCGCGTAGGTCCGCGCGGGCTAGTCTCCGCCGCGTGCAGGTCTCGAACCTCGACCGGCTCGACTCGTTCATCACTCTCGACGGCTCCGCGATCCGCGAGCTTGCCGGGCCCTCTTGGACCGACGCCCGCGCGCAGAGCCTGGCCGAGGCGCGCGTGCCCGCGGGCGGCGCGACGATCGAGCACTTCCACCGCGAGAGCGAGGAGATCTACTACTTCGTGTCGGGCCAGGGCCGCATGCGGCTCGGCTCCGAAGAGGCGGACGTAAGAGCCGGCGACTGCGTCGTCATCCCGCCCGGCGTGCGCCACAAACTATGGGCCGCGGCCGACACGGAACTCGTCCTGCTCTGCTGCTGCGCGCCGCCGTACAGCGACGCCGACACGGAGATGACGGAGCCAGTTGCGTAGCTAGACTGACGCGGTCGCGCCGACGTAGCTCAGTTGGCCAGAGCACCGCTCTCGTAAAGCGGGGGTCGTGGGTTCGAATCCCACCGTCGGCTTGACTCTAGAAAGCGGAATCCGGGCGGTTGCCGAGTTCCGCTCAGCGGCAGCCGGTCCCGCTTCTGGCGAGATCCAGGGCGCCGAGATCATGCGGCCGGGAGACCCGCTTCGTCGCGATTGCGGCAATCAGCCCAGACGACGGAGGCGCTTTCCCTGTCGTTCCGAA
>DASXNY010000097.1:0-2795 GCA_036494715.1 Thermoleophilaceae bacterium | reverse complement strand
CCGAAGCTGAGGTGGCTCCACTCCTCATACACCGAGGGGTCGCGCTCGACGTACTCCCGGAACACCTTGGGGATTCCCCAGCGCAGCCCGATCCCCACCCAGCTCGAGATGAGCTTGGTGGCGGCGCCGGTGGCGAGGAACAGCTCGGACTCGTAACACATGAGGTTGCGCCCCAGGGTGAGGCCGCGCCGCTGCGCGCGCAGGAGCTCGAGCAGCATCGCCCACGGCGTCCGCGAGTAGCAGCAGCCGCCGGCCACCACCGTGTCGCCGTCGCTGACCAGCGCGGCCGCGTCCGCCAGCGTCATGAGCTTGTCGTTGGCCCCGCTCATGACGCGCCGACCGCGATGTCGGAGACGAGTGGCATGACCTCGGCGGCGAAGCGCTCGACCTGCTCGGACTCGTAGTCGCAGGGGACCAGGCAGATGTGCTGCACGCCGACGGCGGCCTGCTGCGCGATCTGCTCGGCGCACTGCTCCGGGGTGCCGCGGATCGCCGACTCAGCGGTGGACTCGCTCCACGCGGGGAGGTCGAAGTAGTCGTTGATGTACTGGCGGGCGCGGGTGTCGGCGGCCTCGAAGCTGTCGTCGATGCACAGCGTCAGCTGGGCCACGTTGTCCAGGGCATCGGGGTCCCGGCCCGCCTCCTCCGCGTACGCGCGGATGCGCGTCCACGCGGTGCTGAACGCCTCGGGCTCATAGAAGTAGGTGAGCCAGCCATCCGAGCGCTCGGCGACGCGCTTGAGCACCTTGTCCACGTAGCCGCCGACGAGCAGCCGCGGCCGCTCCCGGGGCGAGGGCTTGGGCAGCATCAGGGCGTTGCGGAAGGGCACCCCGCGGGCCTCGCCGGTGACGCGCTCGCCGGTCCAGAACTGCTTCATCAGCTCGAGGTTCTCCTCGAAGATCTTCCCGCGCTGCTTGAACGGGACCCCGCACGCGTCGAACTCGCGCTCATACCAGCCCACCGCCATGCCCAGGGTGAGGCGGCCGTCGGAGACGAGCTCCAGGGTGGCGGCGGTCTTGGCCAGCACCGCGGCGCTGCGCAGCGGCAGCACGAGGATGCCGGTCCCCAACTCGACGCGCTCGGTCTCCCGCGCGAGCACCGTCAGCGTCGTCAGCGACTCCAGGAAGGGGAAGGGGCGCCCGGTGCCCAGGAACATGTGGTCCCACGCCCACAGCGAGTCGTAGCCGAGCTCCTCGGCGCGCCGGGCGTAGGCCACGATCGCGTCGAGGTCGGGCACCCGCGGCGCGGGGGTGAAGTTCTCGACGGCCAGCCCGAACTTGAGCGCCGTCATTTGGCGAGCGCCTTCTTCAGGACGGTGCGGCCGTGCTCGATGTGCTTGCGCATCCGCTCCTCCACCAGTTCGGGGTCGCCCGCCTTGAGCGCGTCGAGGATCTGGAGGTGCTCGTCCAAGAAGCGCCGCGGCACCTCGGTGGTGTAGACCCGCTCGGACAGCTCGAGCTGCAGGCGCGTCCAGTAGCCGCGCAGCACGCTGAGCAGCTCGCTGCCCGAGGCCTCGTAGATGGTGAGGTGAAACTCGGCGTCGAGCTGCCCGGCCTCCCGAGCCTCGGCGGCGTCCAGCGCCTCGACGAACCGTGCCAGCACGTCCTCGACCGAGGCCAGCACCTCGGGGGTCATGCGCTCGGCGCCCAGCCGGGCCAGATGCGGCTCGAGCACGAGGCGCACCTCGTAGAGCAACTGCGCCTCCTCGGCGGTGAGGCGGTAGGTGACGAAGGTGCCCCGGCTTCGGTAGGTGATGACCAGGCCCTCCCCCTCGAGCATGCGCAACCCCTCGCGCACGGGGGTGCGGCTGACGCCGGTCCGCTCCATGACGATCGCCTCGGTGAGACGCGCGCCCGCGGCCTGGCGCCCGGTCAGAATGTCCTCGCGGATGACCCGGCAGACGTGCTCGGCCAGCGAGGGTGGGCGTTCAGGGGGCGCGTCGCCGTCGCCGTCGCGGCGGCGCAACCCATACCGGTCCGAGCGCCGCGCGGTACGGCCTTTGGAGATGGACATGAAGCGGCCTTTCGAGGAGTCGGCGCAACGGGTCTGTTCAGTGTGCAGTGTATACAAACGCACGGCCGTCCCGCTCAGAGATCCTCGATCAATGCGAACCCGACGGTGTCGAAGCTGGTCATGCGCTCGAGCACGCTCTGAGCGCCATCCAGCCCGGTGCGCTCGGTGACCAGCCCGGCCGGGTCCAGGCGCTGCTCGCCGACGAGGCTCAGCAGCGCGGGGAGGTGGACGTGCGGGTTGCCGACGCTGCCCACGATGGTGAGCTCGGCCTCGATGAGCTCGTCGAGCGGGATCCCGACGATGCCCTGCTCGGCCTTGCTGGTCAGGCCCACCTGGACCAGGCGGCCGCCCTTGCGCAGGCTCATGATCGCGGCGTGCACGAGCGACGCCGTGCCCAGCCCGCCGAGCGCGACGTCGGCGCCGCCGCTGGTGGCCTCCTTGATCGCGGCGACGACGTCGGTGCTCCGGGCGTTGATGGTCAGCGCGGCACCCTGGCTCCGGGCCGCCTCGAGCTTGCGGTCGTCGATGTCGACGGCGATGACCGCGGCGCCGGTGGCGGCGCCGATCTGGACCGCGGACAGTCCGATCCCGCCCACGCCGTGCACCGCCAGCCACTCGCCGGCGCGCAACCGGGCCTGGTGTTGCACCGCGTGCCAGGCGGTCATGAAGCGGCAGCCGAGCGCGGCGGCCGCGTCGTAGGAGACCGACTCGGGCAGCGGCACGCAGTTCAGGTCGGCGTTGACCACGCGCACGTACTCCGCGTAGCCGCCGTCGTGGGTCAT
>DASXNY010000096.1:0-31728 GCA_036494715.1 Thermoleophilaceae bacterium | reverse complement strand
TCGGCACGGCCGCCCTGAACGCTCGCCTCCGCCGTGTAAACGACTTTCGCCACCTAGCCTCCGTTCTCGACTTCGCCGGACCCGGCAGCCTAGCCCGAAGAGGTGCC
Organism: Thermoleophilaceae bacterium; assembly: GCA_036494715.1. Classification (GTDB taxonomy): domain Bacteria; phylum Actinomycetota; class Thermoleophilia; order Solirubrobacterales; family Thermoleophilaceae; genus JAICJR01. The sequence continues at coordinate 31,621 of DASXNY010000096.1, read as the reverse complement.
CGTGGCCTCGCCGGTGGAGATCGCGCGGCGAGCCCTGCGGTACTCCTCGACGACGATCTCGTTGAGCTCGTCGACCGACGTTCCGCTGGTGGGCTTGTCGAACGTGATCTCGCCGTCCTGGATCAGGTTCACGCGATCGCAGGACTGCAGGACGTGCACGTAGTTGTGGGCGATCATGATGATCGAGACGCGCCCCTCTGCCCGCAGGCGCGCGACGAGGTCAAGGATCATCGCTCCCTCCTTGGCGCCCATCGCGGCGAGCGGCTCGTCGAGCAGGACGATGTCCGCATCGGAGTTGACCGTCCGAGCCACTGCGATCGCCTGGCGCTGGCCGCCCGAGAGCCTCGCCACCGGCACGTCGAGCCGCGGCACGTTGACCCCGATCTCGTCCAGGGCCTCGCGCGCCTCGCGCTTCATCGCGCGGCCAGCCAGCAGCGGGATCGGCTTCAGCACCTTCTCCCGCTTCAGGAACATGTTCTGGGTAACGGACAGCTCGTTGATCAGCGCGAGGTCCTGGTAGACGCAGTCGATCCCGAGCGATCGCGCATGCACCACCGATCGCAGCTCGGTCTCCTCGCCCTTGACGACGATCCGACCGTCGTCGGGCTTGTGGAACCCCGAGATGATCTTCATCAGCGTCGACTTCCCGGCGCCGTTGTCGCCGAGCAGGCCCAGCACCTCGCCCTTGCGCAGGTGAAGGTTCACGTTGCGCAGCGCGATGACCGGCCCGAAGCGCTTGGAGATGTTCTCGACGCGCAGGACCTCGTCGGCGGCCGGCGCCGTCCGCTCGGGCTGAATCTGCTCATGTGGCACGGCCGCTCCCCTTTCTCACGCGCCCGACGTAGACGTTGATCACCATCGCGATCAGGATCGCCGCCCCGAGGATGAAGTCGAGGTAGTCCGCGTTGACGCCCTGGAGTGTGAGCCCGTCGCGCAGGATGCCGAGGAAGAGGGCGCCGAAGAGCGCGCCGATGGCGGTGCCCTCGCCGCCGGCCAGGAGCGTGCCGCCGATCACAGCCGCGGACACCGCGCGGAACATCGTCTCCGAAGCGCCCGAGGTGTCGGGCGTCACGGAGCTCGCCCTCACGGCCTCGAGGATGCCGACGAGCCCGGCGAACAGGCTGCACATCACGAAGTTGCGCATGACGACGGCGCGCACGCGGATGCCGGCCTCGGCCGCGCCGTGCTTGTTCCCGCCCACCGCGATCGTGTACATGCCCCAGCGCGTGCGCGTGAGGACCACCTGTACCAGGGCGATGATCACGAGTGCCCAGATCAGCTCGGAGTAGGTCCCGCCGCCGAAGATCTTCGCGAACGTCCCGATCTGGTTGACCTGCTCGGGGAGCACGATCTTCTGCCCGTTCACGACGTGGGTGACGTTCACGGTCTTGGTTGTGACCTCTGCCCCCGGCATGGCCACCGGCGCCGCATGCGAGATCACGAGCGTCAGGCCACCGAGCCCGAGCAGCATGCCGAGGGTGGTGATGAACGACGACACGCCGATCAGCTCGGTGAAGACGCCGTTGATCAGCCCCACCACCACCGAGCAGAGCAGCGCGAAGATCAGGCATGGCACCAGCCCGAAGCCCCACTGGTTGAACTCGTAGAACATGAACGGCGCGAACAGGTAGACCGAGCCGATCGACAGGTCGATCTCGCCCGCCACCATCAGCAGCACCTCGCCGGCCGCCAGGATCGCGAACGGGGCGAAGTACGGCAGCAGCGTGACGAAGTTCGCGTGAGTGAAGAAGTGGTCGTTCTGGATCGAGAAGTAGACCGCCACGATCACCGTGACGACGACGATGCTGCCCTCGCGCAGCGTGAGGAACCGCATCAGCAGCTCGCGAGCCCCGGATCGGGCTATCCGAGGCTCGGAGGGTGCTCGAGGCGAGGGGCTGGCAGCAGCCTCGTTGCTTGTCTCGATGCCGCTCATGGTGAGCGCCCCGGCAATTTACGCCGGCGTGACCCCCGCCGCCGTGGACGTGCCTTCGTACCGGCTCTTGGTGCTGTTGTAGGGAACCACTGTGGTCTTGTCGAGGAACTTCAGGCCGGTGTTGATGTCGGCGATTCCGGTCAGGCTGCCCGAGGCCTTGTACATGAACAGCTCGAGCACCGGCAGGAAGCCCTGGAGATAGGGCTGCTGGTCGATCGTGAAGTCGATCTGGCCCGAGGCAAGGAGCTTCTGCGTGGTGGGCGTCAGGTCATAGCCGCCCCCCTTGACCCCCTTGCTGCGCAGGTTGTGCTTCTGGATCGTCTGGGCGATGCCCTGTGTGCTGCCGGCGTCGACGGCGAAGTAGCCCTTCGTGTCGGCGTGAGCAGTCGCATACGCGTCGATCACGGACAGCTCCGCGGGCAACGCCGCCCCGGTGGCGATCACGTGAGGCGTGATGCTCGAGTGTGACTTGAGCACGTCCTTCGCGCCGTCGATCCGCGGCTGGATGTTCGCCTGGCCCGGCGTCGCGATGAACAGGGCGACGTCGCCGGAGGGTACGAGCTGTGCGATGCGCGAGCCCATCTCCTGGCCGGAGACGAACAGGTCCTGGCCGATGTACGACAGCCGCGGATTTTGCGTGGAGTCCGCGTTGTAGGCGACCACCGGGATGTTCGCCTTGAGCGCCGCGCTCGTGGCCGCGTTGAACGCCTTCAGGTCAACCAGCGCGATGGCGATCCCGTCCGCGCCGCCGGTGATGGCGGTGTTGAACGCGTTGACCATCTCGTTCACGTTGCTGTTCTCCGAGCCGGTCCACTGGTAGCTGCAGCCGAGCAGCTTGCACGCGTCCTCCGCGCCGTACTTGGTGGGCACGAAGAACGGGTTCGTGGTCACGTGGTTGACGAAGACGAACTTCATGTTCTTCGGTGCCTTGAAGATGCCGGTGCCCGATGTGGTGGCCGCCGCGCTCGTCGTCGTCTTGCCGCCGCCGCTGCTGCCGCATGCGGCGAGGATCGTCGCGGCGAGTCCGGCGGCGCCGCCGCTCAGAGCGGTGCGCCGCGTGAACGCCCTGAAGCGGGTCTGCGGCGTTTCCTCCTCCTTGGAGTCCGCCCATTCGAGGCGCTCAATCGCCTCATTGATCGGATCGTGTTCGGACATGGTCTTACTCCCCCTCTCGCGATGCATTGGCTGATGTCTTGCCTTCGCCGCTCGTGGCCGTCAGGTCCAGCCACATGCGCGCGGTCGTTCCTCCGTCGACGTACAACGTCTGACCGGTGATGAACGCGGCGTCAGCCGAGCAGAGGAAGGCGACCGTGGGTCCGACGTCGGCCGGTTGACCGACGCGTCCCCACGGCACCGCCCGGTCGGCCGCTTGGGTGGTGTAGTCGGGGTTGTCGAAGTACCTCGGGACCTCAATCAATCCCGGTCCGACGGCGTTGACGCGGATGCGATGCGGTGCGAGCTCGATCGCGAGCTCGCGCGTCAGCGCGTTGATGGCGCCCTTGGTGGCCGCGTAGGCCGCGTGGCCCGGGACGCCGCCGTGGGCATGAATCGAGGTGATGTTCACGATCGCGCCGCCGGCGCCGCGCTCGCACATGTGCGCGACAGCGGACTGGGCGCAGAAGAAGTAGCCGCGGATGTTCAGGTCGAACAGCTCGGCAAACGCGCGCTCGTCCACGTCGAGAAAGTCGCGCGCGAGCGTGACCCCGGCGTTGTTCACGAGGATGTCCAGGCCGCCGAGCTCATCGATCGCCTCGTCGACCACGCGACGGCACTCGCCGACGTCCGTCAGGTCCCCGCGCAGGCCGGTGCCCTTGGCTCCGAGGGCCGCGACCGTCTCGACGGGATCGGTGCGACCGCCGTGCGCCACCACCGCGGCGCCGCGGTCAGCGAGTTCCACGGCGATCGCCTGTCCGATCCCCCCGGACGCGCCGGTCACGAGCGCACGCAGCCCGAGCAGGGTGCCCGGCCACTCTGAGCCCAGCGTGTCGCGCCGCTCGCTCATGATCCGAACGCCTCGGGGTCGGCGGCCACGGACGGGCCGGAGAGTGCGTCCCGGTGCTCCCAGCCGGGCTTGAAGAGGTCGAAGCTGAGCGGCTCCGGAGGGTGCTCGGCCACCGCGTCCCAGTCAACGGTCACCCCCAGGCCGGGCCCCTCGGGCAGCGGGAAGCAGCCGTCGGCGGGGTCGAGCCGGGGCAGACCGGGCGCGACATCCTCCACCCAGCTGTCCGCGAAGTCGTTGAAGTGCTCCTGGATCTTGAAGTTGGGGGTGCAGGCCGCGACGTGGAGGTTCGCGGCGGTGGCCACGGGCCCGCAGACGTTGTGCGGCGCGACCAGCACGTAGTGCGTCTCCGCGGTGGCCGCAAGCTTGCGCGTCTCGAGGATGCCGCCGAAGTGAGCGATGTCGGGCTGGACGATGTCGGCGGCCTGGAGCTCGAAGAGCTCGCGGAACTCGCCGCGCGAATGGATCCGCTCGCCGGTGGCGATCGGGATGTTCACGCCGTCGCTCACCTTCGCGAGCGCCTTGAGGTTGTCCGGGGGCACCGGCTCCTCGATCCAGGCGGGGCGGAAAGGCTCGAGCTCGCGTGCGATCTCGATCGCCGCGGATGGCACGAAGCGCCCGTGCATCTCGATCATCAGCTCGACGTCGCTGCCGGCCGCGTCCCGCACGGCCTCCACCAGGTCGATCGAGCGCCGGCGCTCATCGCGCTCGAGATCCCAGAAGCCGGCGCCGAACGGGTCGAACTTGAGCGCGCGGTAGCCGCGCTCCACCACGGCGCGCGCGGCGGCGTGGAACTCCTCCGGCGTGCGGTCGACGGTGTACCAGCCGTTGGCGTACGCCTTCACGCGGTCGCGCACGCGCCCGCCGAGGAGCGCGTATACGGGCTGGTCGAGTGCCTTGCCGATGATGTCCCAGCACGCCATCTCGAGCACCGCGAGCGCGGACATGGCGATCTCCCCGGAGCGCCCGTAGTCGAAGCGCGTCATCCGCTGCACGAGCGCCTCGATCGCGAACGGGTCATGCCCGATGACGTGAGTGGACTTGGCCTCGGACAGGTACCCGAGCAGCGCCTCGGTGTGATTGATCATGCGCGTCTCCCCAACGCCGGTCAGACCCTCGTCGGTCTGCAGCTCTACGAGCGTCAGATGGCGCCATGGTGTGCCCACGACACCGGTGCGTAGCCCAGTGATGCGCATCGGTCTCCTCGTGCGCAACGTATCAGATATGTCTAAGGAAACTTCGCGCGACTAGGGCGCAGGATGCGGGTTATCCCGTGCACCTCCCTGATACGTTGTCCAGATGGAAGGCGGCCACAAGGCGGCGCGGCGCGCACTGATCAGCGGCGGCGCGAGCGGACTCGGGAGGGCATGCGCGGAGCGCCTCCGAGCTGCCGGCCACGAGGTGATCACCGCTGACATCGCCGCGGGCGCCGACGTCCAGCTCGACGTTACGGACGCGGCGGCTGTCGCGGACGTCGTGTCCGGGCTCGGGCCGGTCGACATCCTCCTGAACAGCGCCGGCATCGTCGGGCCCAACAAGCCGCTGTGGGAGACCACCGAGGCCGAGTGGGCGACGACCTTCGCGGTGAATGTCCACGGGACGGTGGCGCTATGCCGCGCAGTGATCCCCGGCATGCGCGAGCGCGGCTGGGGCAGGATCGTGAACTTCGCCAGCATGGCGGGCAAGGACGGCAACCCCAACCTCAGCGCCTACTCGGCGTCGAAGGCAGCGGTGATCGGCCTCACGAAGTCGCTCGGCAAGGAGGTCGCCACCAGCGGCGTGCTCGTGAATGCGATCGCCCCGGCGGTGATCGCGACGCCGATGAACGCGAAGACGGACCCAGCCGTCCTCGCTCACATTACGAGCCTGATCCCCATGGGCCGCATCGGCCAGCCGGAGGAGGTTGCGGACCTCGTCGCCTGGCTCGTGTCCGACCAGTGCAGCTTCTCAACCGGCGCGATTTACGACATCAGCGGCGGGCGAGCGACCTATTGAGCGCGCGAGCGCGGGTAGATTGCCCGTAGTGGAACGAGAAACCGAGGGCCCTCCCGCCACGGCGACCGAAGCAACGATCGTCGCGCTGGAGCGCATGGCCCTCGAGGAGTTCCAGCCCGGCGATCGCCTCCCGTCCGAGGCGGCGCTCGCCACCACGCTCGGCGTGAGCCGCCTCACGGTCCGCGAGGCCACCCGCGCGCTGGCGGCGCGCGGCTACCTCGAGCTGCGCAAGGGCCGGCGGCCGCAGATCCTGGCCCCCAGCGGCTCCCTGGTCGGCGACTACTTCAGGGCGTCGATCCGGCGCGATCCCACCGCGCTGCTCGAGCTGATCGAGGTGCGGCGAGCGCTCGAGATCCACATCGCGTCGCTCGCGGCCACGCGCGCCTCGCGCGGCGCCCTCTCAACGATGCAAGAGGCGATCGCACAGATGGCGAGCGACCCGGACGACGAGGATGCGTTCCACGCCGCGGACATGCGCTTCCATGAGGCGCTGGCGGCGGCCACCGACAACAAGATGCTGCGACAGCTGATCGAGCAGCTCGCGGAGCCGCTGCTTGCCAGCCGGCAGCGCTCGTACGCGGGCCACAAGCAGGCCGGCGGCAACATGGACGCAGTCGTGGAGGACCACCGCGCGATCCTGCGAGCGGTGGAGGCTCGCGACCCTGCGCGCGCCGCCGCCTCGATGAGCCATCACCTGAGCGTGACCGAGCGCGACCTGCAGGCGGCACTGCGCCTCGGCGAGCTCACGTGAAGCCGCCGGCCTAGCCGCGGTAGGCGGGCACCGCGAGACCGGTCACGCCCGGGTCGCACAGGTAGAGGTCGCCCCCAGTCCCGTCCGGCGCCGCAGCGGTGGTGATCACGAGCATGTCGAGCTTCCCCGCCACGAACGCGCAGCTTGTGGGCCGCGCGGAGGGCACCGGCAGCTGGGCGATCAACGTGCCATCCGGCGCGAAGCGGTGCACCGCGCCCCCGTTGTAGAAGGCCACCCACAGGCAGCCCTCGCTGTCGACTGCCAAGCCGTCGGGTATCCCCGCCAGGGCGCTCACGTCGGCGAACAGCCGCCGGTACGCGGCCTCGCCCGACCCGGTGTCGTAATCGAACATGTCGATGCGACGCGTCGGGGAGTCGACGTAGTACATCCGCGAGCCGCCGGGACTCCAGCCGAGGCCGTTGCTGATCGACACGGGGCTGACCACCCGTCTGACTGGGCGTTCGCCGTCGAGCCGGTAGAGGGCGCCGGCGCAGGCGGTCTCGTCGTCGGCCATCGTGCCCATCCACAGCCTGCCCGACGGGTCGCACTTCGCGTCGTTCGAGCGGTTGCCGGGCCGATCCGCCTCGATCTCCACGATCCCCTCGAGCCCACCCGCGGCGTCCAGCAGATGCACGCCGTCGCGGCAGACCACCGCGGAGCCGCCGCCCCGGCGCGGAACCCATGCGCTGCAGGTCACGTCCATCGGCACGCACGTGAGCTCACCCGGCGGCCATGCGCACGACACGAGCTGCGCGCGCAGGATGTCCACGAACAGCAGCCTGCCGCGTTCGGCGTCCCACGCCGGACCCTCGAGGAGCTGGCCCCCGACTTCGCACAGCAGCTGCGCGCCAAATGTGCGGGTACCTGTCATATCAGACATGTACGTGCCCGATGGCGCGCTCACGCGCCATAGCACGCCGAACTGGCGTAAAACCTATCTGATACGACGGCGTGGTGGCGCTAGGACTTCAGGATCTCCCCGGCCGTGCGGTGCGCCAGGGACATGATCGAGATCATCGGGTTCACGCCGGGCGCCGTCGGGAACGCGGATGCGTCGCCGACCCAGACGCCCTTGGTGTCGTGCAGCTCGCCCCGACCGTTCGCCACCGAGGTGGCGGGGTCGGACCCCATCCGGCATGAGCAGAGCTGGTGCGCGGTGAAGATGGTCACGTCGTTGGGATCGTACGAGGCGTTTTCGATCTGCTCGAGGAACGCGTCGAAGTCCTCGCCCTGGCTCCACCTCGTCGGCTCCCGGTGGAGCGTGAAGATCTCCTTCGCCCCTGCCGCCTTGTGCAGCTTGGCCAGCTCCTGATTGCCGCGCACGAAGAGGCTGCGGTCGACCGCGTCGCTCAGTGCCCAGCGCACCACGGCGCGCCCATGGGCGTCGATGGCCACCTCGCCCTCGCCGTGGTCACGCGCCACCGTGATGAACGGCGCCGTGTACTTGAAGCCGCCCGAGAAGTGCTGCTTGTGCTTCTCGCCGCTCTCGAACGGCCAGTTGGCCGCCACCAAGCCCGGGGCCGTCGCGGCGCTCTCGATCAGGAAGCCCCAGTCGCCCTCGAGCTCCGCGAACTGGTACGAGACGGCCGACTGCGTCTGGCCGATCCACCCCTCGATCGGCTCGTCGTACACACCCTGCACGCTCGCCGCCGGATGGAGCCGGAGATGCTTGCCCGCGGCCGGCCCGCCGATGCCGCTCCGCAGGAGCAGCGCGGGCGACTCGACCGACCCCGCTGAGATCACAACCGTCGGCGCCTCGACCGTGAGCTTCGTGGCCGTGCCGTCGGCGTTCGTCACCGTCGCCTCGACGCCGGTCGCTCGCCCGTCGGCGCTCGTGATGCGATCGGCGCGGGCGCCGACCACGAACCTCGCCCCCGCGTCCGAGGCGTCCTGGAGGTAGGTCTTGAGCGTCGACTGCTTGCAGCCCTTCTGGCAGCCCGCGTAGCAGTAGCCGCACACGCGCGGGTCATCGCAGGCCTTGTCGGCGTTGCGCGTGATCGGCTTCCAGGGGAAGCCGCAGGCCTCGAGCCCGGCGATCAGCTTGCGGTGCGGACGGTTCTGCGAGGTGGCCTCGCTGTTCACCTGCAGGCGCTCCCAGACGGCGTCGATGTGCTGCTCGTACTCGAGCTGGTCGATCCCCTCGAGCCCGTGCTCCGCCCACTCCTTGCGGATGTGCTCCGGGGTGCGAATGCAGTTCATGTAGTTGACGATCGTGCCGCCGCCGAGGGTCGCGCCCGCCAGCAGCGAGATCGAGCCGTCCTCGGACGAGAGCAGCCCGCCGCCCAGGTAGAGCTCCAGCGAACCCGCCAGCTCGAGCTGCTTGAAGTCCTGCTCGTTGCGGTAGCCGCCCTGCTCGAGGACGATCACCGACTTGCCGCCCTTGGCGAGCTCCGCGGCCGCCACGCCGCCGCCCGCTCCAGAGCCCACCACGCACACATCGGCCGTCAGCGTGGCCTCGGCCCCGCTGACCTGCTCGACGTTGATCGTCTTCGGCGCCTCGGCGTCGCCCGGCGGCGCGGAGATCGGACCGGGATAGCCGATCGCCTCCCAGTTGGGATTGCGTCCCTGCTCGTCCGGCATCGCATAGAAGAAGAGGAAGGTCAGGCCCTTGAACACCCTGAGCCCGAGCTTGGCCTCGGGGGAGGCCGCGCTGACCTGCTTGATCGCCTGCGTGCGCGTGTCGAGCGGCACGCCGGCGAAGTCGCCGAGCCCGTCGAGCAGCATGCCGAAGCCCTCGATCTCCTCCGGCAGCATGGCCTGCCCCATCAGGTCCTCGATCGCGCCCGGCACGCCCATGTCGGTGGCGGAGCGGCCCATATACGCGCGCATCGCCTCGTCGGCGCCGTCGTAGGGAACCGACGGAACGAACGTGTCGCACAGCGCCGCGAGTGTCCGACGGCGACTCTCGCTGAGCACGCCTGCCATCACTGCCATGAGCCACCTCTCCTCGTTGAGTGCGGCAGGAGACTAACGCCGTTTGGCTAGCTAGCCAAACGGGGTTAGTCGGGAGTAGGGAGTAGGGAGTAGGGAGTGAGGATGCTCAGCGATGGCTGTTGATCAGCCCGTTCAGTGCTTTGGCTATCTCCACTGCACGCTCTGTCGTGCCCAGCGGCAGCAGTCCGCGCCGCTCCGCGCAGCCGATCCAGTGTTCGGTCTCGCATAGGGAGCCCCGTGCGATGAACAGCAGTCGTCTTCTGTCGGCCGTGTGCCATCTCCCGGTCGACTCGGCGATGTTGGCGCCCACCGAATCCACTGAGCGGAGCACTTGCTCGCCCATCGAGCTGCGAGCCAGGATCGGCCAGCGAACGACCCTGGCGTACAGGTCATCGGCGAGCGCAATTGCGTGCTTGTACACGTCCAGGTCATGGAACTTGCTGGGCGCCACACATCACTAAGCGCGCCCGCCCGAAGTCTCGCCCCCTACTCCCTACTCCCTACTCCCTACTCCCGACCCCCTACCCCCTACCCCAATCCCCCCAACTAGACTGGCCCGCCGCATGAACTTCGACCTCACAGACGAACAGTCGTCCATCCAGCGCCTGGTCCGCGATTTCGCCGACCAGGAGGTGAGGCCGGTCGCGGAGGAGCTCGACCGCGAGCACCGCTTCCCGTACGAGATCGTCGAGAAGCTCGGCGGCCTCGGGCTGATGGGCATCCCCTACCCCGAGGAGCACGGGGGCGGCGGCGCCGACAACCTCTCCTACGCGATCGCGATCGAGGAGCTGGCGCGCGTGGACTCGTCGGTGGCGATCACCGTCGCCGCGCACACCTCGCTCGGCACCTGGCCGATCTACGCGTTCGGCAACGACCAGCAGAAGGCGGACTGGCTGCCGCGGCTCTGCAGCGGCAAGCAGCTCGCCTCCTTCGGCCTGACCGAGCCTGAGGCCGGCTCAGACGCGGGCAACACCCGCACGCGCGCCCGGCTCGACGGCGGCGACTGGGTGATCGAGGGCGCGAAACAGTTCATCACCAACGCCGGCACCGACATCTCGGGCTGCGTGTCGATCACCGCCCGCACCGGCGACGACGAGATCTCGAACATCATCGTGCCGAACGGCACGCCCGGCTACGACATCCAGCCGCCCTACCGCAAGATGGGCTGGAACGCGTCGGACACCCGGCCGCTCGCATTCTCGGACTGCCGCGTGCCTGAGGACAACCTGCTCGGCCCGCGTGGCATGGGCTTCAGGCAGTTCCTGCAGACGCTCGACGGCGGGCGCATCGGTGTCGCGGCGATGGGCGTCGGGCTGGCGCAGGGCGCCCTCGACGAGGCACTCGCCTACGCCAAGGAGCGCGTCGCGTTCGGCAAGCCGATCGCCAAGTTCCAGGCGATCCAGGCCAAGCTCGCGGACATGGCGACGGAGATCGAGGCAGCCCGCCTGCTCACCTACAAGGCTGCGCTGCTCAAGGACGCGGGCAAGAACTTCAGCCTCACCGCCGCGCAGGCCAAGCTCAAGACCGGACGCCTGGCCGTGCGCGCGAGCGAGGAGGCCGTGCAGATCCACGGTGGCTACGGCTACATCGAGGAGTACCCCGTGTGCCGCTTCTATCGCGACGCCAAGATCCTCACCATCGGCGAGGGCACCGACGAGGTGCAGCAGATGGTGATCGCGCGGGCGCTCGGCGCCTAACCAGTCGTCCGCTTGCGGTAGCGCCGGATCGTCAGCGGCACCGTCACGCCCAGGATCGCGAGGCACCACAGCACGGCGCCGAGGACCGGGTGCTGGAGCGGCCATGGCGCGCCGTTGGGAGTGGCCGTGGGGTTGCCGAAGAGCGTCCGGACCCCCGAGACGATCGCGCTCAGCGGATTCCATTCGCCGATCTGCTGCAGCCCGCCGGGCAGCCCGCCCGCCGGGACGAACGCGTTGGCGAGGAACGTGAGCGGGAACACGAAAAGGAATGCGATCCCCATCACCGCGTCCGGCGAGCGGACGCTCACGCCGATCAGCGTGCCCACCCAGATCATCGTGGTGGCGAACAGCACGAGCAGGGCGAAGCCGCCGATTGCGCTCGGCACGCCGGCATGCACGCCCCAGCCGACCACCAGCCCGGCGCCCACCAGCACGACGATCGCTATCAGCGTGGCCGCCAGCTCCGAGAGCAGGTGGCCGAAGAGGTACGCCGCGCGCGAGCTGGGCAGCGAGCGGAAGCGGTCGACGATTCCCTCGCCGAGGTCGGTCGCGATCGAGGTGCCGGGTCCCATCACTCCGAAGGCGAGGGTCTGGACGAGGATGCCCGCCACCACGTACTCGCGGTAGTTGCCGCCGGGCACGTGGATGACGTTGCCAAACACGTACGCGAAGAGCAGGGTGAACATCAGCGGCTGCAGCGTGACGTCGATCAGCTTCTCGGGGATCTGGCGGACGTGGGCCAGGTTGCGTCGGGCGAAAACGAGGCTGTCCAGGAGCAGCCATTGCATGCGAACGGCGAAGGTCATGCGGCCTTGGCCTCCTTCCTGCGGCGGGGGTCGGTGAGTGAGAGGAAGACGTCGTCGAGCGTCGCCTCGCGGCGGCTCACGTCGATCGCGTCGGCGCCCGCGGCGTCGAGCGCACGCACGGCCTCGGTGAGGCGCGTGCCCGGTCGCACCGGGACGATCACGTGCGGGCCGTCGGGCTCGAGCGCCGGCGAGCCGTCCGCGTAGGGCTCGAGCGCGCGGGCCGCGGTGTCGAGGTCGTCGCGCTGCTGCACGGTCACGACGATGCGCTCGCCGCCCACGCGCGCCTTGAGCTCGGCGGGCGTGCCGGCGGCGGCGATGCGGCCGCGGTCGAGGACGACGATCTCGTCGGCGAGGCGGTCGGCCTCGTCGAGGTACTGGGTCGTCAGCACGAGCGCCGCTCCGTCGCGGACCAGCTCGCGCAGCAGTTCCCAGAGCTCGTTGCGGCTGTGCGGGTCGAGCCCGGTCGTGGGCTCGTCCAGGAACAGCACGGGCGGCGCGGCCATCAGGCTGGCGGCCAGGTCGAGCCGCCGGCGCATGCCGCCGGAGAAGGTCTTCACGAGGCGGTCGCCCACATCCGCCACCCCAAGCCGCTCGAGCAGCTCCGCGGCCCGCCCGCGTACGGTCGCGCGCGGCAGGTGGTAGAGCCGCCCGACCATCTCGAGGTTGGCGCGCGCCGTCATCAGGTCGTCGACGGTGGCGGACTGCCCCACCAGGCCGATGCTCTCCCGCACCCGCGCCGCGTCATCCACTATGTCGTGGCCCGCCACGCTGGCGCGGCCCTCGCTGGGCAGCGCGAGGGTGGTGAGCATCCGGATCGTGGTGGTCTTGCCGGCGCCGTTGTGGCCGAGCAGGCCGAGGACGGTCCCCGCCGGGACCTCCAGATCGAGGTCGCGCGCCGCCCAGAGATCGCCGTACTGCTTGCCGAGACCCTCGGCGACTACTCCCATATTCGTACGTTGTATCTTGGTGTCGTACATCGTACGAGGCAGCGTAGCAGTACACTGTACGAGATGTCAACCGGGGAGCGAGGACGGGGCCGCAGGGGCCGCGAAGACCACCGCGAGCAGCCCATCTGGACGACACCAGAGCCAGGCGCGCGGCGTGCGGGGCACACGCGGGACGAGATCGCCCAGGTGGCGATGGTGATCGCGGACGAGGAGGGCTTCGACGCGGTCTCGATGCGCAGCGTGGCCCGCGCACTGGGTAGCGGCACGATGACGCTCTACCACTACGTCCGCAACAAGGACGACCTGCTGGCTCTGATGGACGACGCGCTGATGCACGAGGTGCTCGTGCCCGAGGGCGAGTTCCCCGACAACTGGCGCGACGCCCTTACCGCCATCGCGCGCCGCACGTACGAGACCTGGAAACGCCACCCGTGGGCCTTCGAAGCGATCCGTGGGGCGCGCATCGGGCCCAACGGTCTAAGGCACTTCGAGCAGTCGCTCGCGGCCCTCGCAACGGTCGACCTGCCGATCGACGAGCGCCTCAAGCTGCTCACACTGGTGGATGACTACACGCTCGGCTTCTCGATCCGGAACTCCCTGCTCGAGACCGTCGGCGACGTCGAGGACTGGCTGCCGGTATTCGAGTACATGCAGCGTCAGATCGAGACGGGACAGTTCCCCCGCGTCAAAGAGTTCATAGGCGGGGACGACCTGAGGGCGACGTTGGAACGCACCCGAGAGAACATGGAGAACACGGACCAGCGCTTCGAGCAGGGCCTCTCCCTGCTGCTCGATGGCATCGGGCAGGACATCGCCGCGCGCGCTGCTACCAGCCGTCCAGCCACCCGGTCCGCACGCGCTCGCGGGCGATCTCGAGGCGGCGGCACTCGGCGGGCATGAGCTGGCGCTCGAGCGGCTCGTAGAGCGCGACGACCTTCGCGAACTCATGTGCGGCAAACGCGCTGCGCGCGTCGCGGCGGGCTTCCTCGAGCTGGAGGAACTCGTGCGTGATCGTGAAGCGGCGCGGGTCGCGCAGCGCGCGCTCGGCCACCGCGCGCCACTTGTGAGGGTTGCCGCGGAGGAACTCGGCGCAGTGGCTGCGGAGATCCGCGCTCAGCCCGTGGAAGTCGTCGAGTGGGTCGGTCGAGCTGCCCGGGTAGCGGCCCCCGCCGGGACCGACGAGCGCGCGCATGAAGTCGTCGTGCATCACCACGACGTCGCCGATGCGCTGGCTCACGAGGCGCAGCGAGTCGGAGAAGTGGAGCTCGAGCGTGCGGTCGGCACGGCGGTAGCGGCAGCAGGCGTAGGCGCCGTCGTGCACCGGCTCGAAGCGGAAGCGGGCTGGGCCCATCACATCGTCGAGGATCTCCACCCCCTGGCGCAGGGTCTCGTCGCGCGTCATGGCTTGCCGTGCGGCCGTTAGACGAGCGCGGGACTGACCGGCGCCGAGGGCTCGGGCGAGCGGTCGTGGCCGGGTTTGATGGGGCCGTTGTGGCGGTCGACGTAGCGCTCGAAGTCGCGCACGATCCGCTCCCAGTCGCCGCCGGGCGGCGGGGGCTCGGGGTCGTCATCGTCGCCGCCGCCGCCGGGACCGTCGTCCTCGCCGTCGCTGCGGCGGGCCCAGAAGCTGAGGCCGGACAGCGGGCCGCCGATCCCGAGCGCGATCAGCGAGACCGGCTGCGGCAACACGAACGCGCCGAGCACGACGAGCGCCAGGCCGCCGACGCCGAGCGTGACGAGCGCGGCGTAGTAGCGGCCGGCCAGCCTACGCGCGCCCGGCCATGAGCCGAGCAGGGCGCCGGTGGCGAACGGCGCGAGCAGGAGAAGGGAAGCGAATGCGAGCACTGGGTGGAAAGCGCGGGGTCCTGCCCTGTTTATCGGCAGGACCCCGGCTTCCCCGAAGCCGCACGGCTCAACCGCCGAAGCGGCTCCTCAGCGCCATCACGCTGTTCACGTACTCACGGGTGTCCGGCAGCATCCCCTGCTGCTTCACGGAGTCGAGGCCCTGGTAGTAGGCCGCGATCGTCTCCGGGACGTCGTAGCCCGTGTCCTTCAGCAGCTGACCGAGGTAGAGCACGCCCGCGTGCACGTTGTCGGAAGCCGAGCTGGCGTTGAGCGGGGACACGGCGAGGTTGCTGTTGATCCACGACCAGGTGCCCGGCAGGATCTGCATCACGCCGCGCGCGTTCGCGCTCGACACGAGGTCGTTGTTGAAGCCGCTTTCCTGCCACCCGATCGCGGAAGCGAGCGACGACGGCACGCCGTTGGCCGCCGCGATCTCCGAGATCGTCGACGAGCTCACGCGCTCGGCCGTCGGGTAGGGCGCCGCGTTGGGCACGACCGTGTTGGTCGGCGCGGGTCCGGACGTCGTGATCTGCGCGCCGGTGGGCAGCTTGAGCACGGTGCCGATCAGCAGCGGCTGATCGGGATCGACCCCGTTCATGTTCGCCACGGCCACCATCGGCACGCCGCTGCGTGACGCGATCGAGGTGAGCGTGTCACCCGGGCGGACCGCGTAGGCGCCCATCGGCGGCGCTCCGGCGCTCGCGCCGGTGGTCGAGCCGGAGCTCGAGCTGAGCGGCGTCCCGCTCGAGAGGGACTGCGCCGCCTCGCTCTCCGAGGGGATCTTGATCTCGCTCCCGAGGACGACCTGGCTGTCGTCTGACAGGCCGTTGGCGACCGCCAGAGCGTGCGTCGAGAAGCCGTTCGCCGCGGCGATCGACCAGAGGGTCTCGCCGGACTGGACTGTGTGGATTACCGCTGCGTTGGCGGGCGCGGCGATAGCCAGCGCGCCGAGCGCAAAGGCGAAAAGTAGGCATTTGAGCTTCAAGACGGCCTCCCGGGGACGTCTGTCGGGGACTTGTCCATCGACCCCGCCTTCTGACCGTCAGCCGCCAGTCCTCTTAGTCTGCGTGCTTATGGTGCCCTGCAAGGGATGGTGCGGGTGACCCGCCGAGCACTCGTGGTCTGGCTCGTCCTGTTCGGGATTTACGCGGCCACGCTGGGGATGCGGGCCTTCGATCACTCCGCGTACGCCGGGGACGAGCCGCGCTTCCTGCTCACCACCAGGTCGCTCGCCCACAACGGCGACGTGAACGTATTCGACGACTACCACGCGAACGCCTACCGGGCGTTCTACAAGCACAGGCTTTCGAGCGCAGGCGTGCCGGATCGTGCACGGCGAACGCTGTACGAGCCGGGTGGGCTGGGCTTCCCATTGCTGCTGACGCCGGCCTACCTCGTGGGCGGCGCCCACGGTGTCGAGCTGTTCCTCGCCGCGCTCGCGGCTCTGGCGGTCGCCCTCGCCTACCTGCTCGCCCTGCGCGTCGTGCCCGACCCATGGGCGCTCGGGGCGACGCTGGCGGTCGGCGTATCCCCTCCCCTGCTCGCCTACAGCACCACGGTCTACCCGGAGCTCGCGGCCGGGGCGCTGTTGGCGGGCGCGGCGCTGCTCGGCCTCGGCGCCGCCGACCATCCCACCCGGCCGCGCGTGTTCGGCTGCTTCCTGCTGCTCGCGCTGCTGCCGTGGATGTCGGTGCGGCTCGTGCCCGCGGGGGTGGCCATAGCGCTGTATGTGATCGCCCGGCTGCGGCGGCAGCGCCACGGCCTGATGGCGCTCATGGGAGCCGAGATCGCGGGCTTCAGCGCGGCGCTGTTCGTCGGCATCAGCGAGGGCTTCTACGGCGGGATCACGCCGTACGCCGCGCTGCCCGACGGGGCGAGCGCCACCGGCGCCTCCTCCTTCACCGACTACGTCGACCGCGCGCCGCGCGCGGCGGGCCTCTTTCTCGACCGCAACGTCGGGCTGCTCCGCTGGGCGCCCGTGCTGCTGCTCGCGTTCGTCGGGCTGTGGCTCCTGTGGCGAGGGCACCGCGAGCGGCTCGCGCAGGCGGTGCCGGGCTACCGGACGATTGCGGGGACCGCCGGCCTCGGCGCCGCCGCCATCGGGTTGCAACTGCTCGTGGCCGTGTTCCTCGCGCCTGTGATCGACGGCCCGTGGTTCCCTGGGCGCCAGCTCATCGCCGTGCTGCCGCTCGCGATCCCGCTCACCGCGTGGGGGCTGCGCCACCTGCCGCGCACAGGCCTCGTGCTGGCACTGCTGACACTCGTGGCGTCGGTCTGGCTCTACGTCGACGTGCGCTTCGGCAGCGGCGGCCTGGCGGCGGACCGGCCGCACGCGCTCTGGGGGCCGCTCGTGAAGGCCTTCCCGCGCTTCGACGGCTCCGCCTACCCCACCACCGTGGCGATCGCGGCCGGGGTGGTGGTGTTGCTGCTGATGTGGCGCGACTCGCGCCGGTGGCGCCGGCTGGCCGCGCTGAGCTGGGCCGCCGCGGTCAAGCGCTAGCCGACGCGCCGCGGGTCAGCTAGAGCTCGCGCTCGAGCAGCTTGGCGGCCGCACTGGCCGGGTCGAGCCGGCGCGACACCACCTCGTCGAGCAGCTCCTTCACCGAGGGGTCCTCGCGCACCGACTCCTCGAGCTTGCGCCGGAGCCTGTAGGTGGCGAGCGCCATCACCTCGTTCATCAGGTTGCGCCGGCGGCGCTCCTCGAGCGTGCCCTGCTCCTTGATGTGCTGGTGGTGGTCGGCGATGCGCTCGGCCACCTCGTCCACGCCGTCGCCGCGGGCGGCCTCGGTCTGGAGGATCGGCACGCGCCAGTCGGTCTTCGGGCCGAGCGAGAGCACGCCGCGGATCTCGCGCACCATCGTGTCGGTGAGCGGGTGGTCGGCCTTGTTGACGACGATGATGTCCGGGATCTCCATCACGCCGGCCTTGAGCGCCTGGATCGAGTCGCCGGAGCCGGGCATCAGGACGAGCACGACGGTGTCGGCATGGTCGATGATGTCGACCTCCGCCTGGCCGACGCCGACGGTCTCGAGGAAGACGTCGTCCTTGCCCGAGGCGTCCATCAGGAGCGCCGCCTGCAGCGTGGCCTCGGACAGGCCGCCGAGCGAGCCGCGGCTGGCCATCGAGCGGATGAACACCCCCGGGTCGAGGAAGTGCTCGGTGAGCCGGATGCGGTCGCCGAGCAGCGCGCCCTGCGTGAACGGCGACGACGGGTCGATCGACAGCACCGCCACCTCGCGCTTGCCGGCGCGCGCGTTCTTCACGAGCGCGCCGATCAGCGTCGACTTGCCCACCCCGGGCGGACCGGTGAAGCCCACCACCTGCGCCCTGCCCGTCTTCGGGTAGAGCTCGCGGACGAGCGCCCAGCCCTCGGGATCGTCGTTCTCGACCAGCGAGATCGCGCGCGCCAGGGCGCGCTTGTCGCCGGCAAGCAGCGGTTCGGCGAGC
The DNA here is from genome assembly GCA_036494715.1 of Thermoleophilaceae bacterium. Lineage (GTDB taxonomy): Bacteria > Actinomycetota > Thermoleophilia > Solirubrobacterales > Thermoleophilaceae > JAICJR01. The sequence continues at coordinate 13,267 of DASXNY010000096.1, read as the reverse complement.
TCGGACGCGGTGCGCATGGGCGCGGAGTGTAGGGGGGCGGGTGGCGGGTGGCAGGTGGCGGGCTTAGGGTTCCGGCGCGTGAGGGTCTTCATCGCCGGAGCTACAGGCGTCATCGGTCGGCGGCTCGTGCCTCTGCTTGTGGCTGAGGGTCATGAGGTCGTTGGGACTACGCGCTCGGCTCAGAGGACGGGGTTGATCCGGGACCTCGGCGCGCATGCCGTGGTGGTGGATGCCTTCGAGCCCAAGCGGCTGCGGGCGATCGTGGAGGAGGCGCGGCCGGAGGTGGTGATCCACGAGCTCACGGACATCCCCAAGTCGTTCAACCCCAACGAGTTCGAGCGCAACAACCGGCTGCGACGCGAGGGGACGCGCAACCTGATGGCCGCGGCAAAGGCGGCCGGCGCGCGGCGCGTGGTGGCCCAGAGCGTGGCGTTCATGTACGCCCATGGCGGCAGCGAGCTGCACCACGAGGCGGACCCGCTGGCGGTGGACCTGCCCGACCCGGGCGGCGACACCGTGCGCGCGATCGTGGACCTCGAGGCGAGCGTGACCGGCACCGAGGGAGTCGAGGGCGTGGTGCTGCGCTACGGCTACTTCTACGGGCCCGGCACGTCATACGCGGCCGACGGCGCGCAGGGCAAGATGCTGCTGGGCGGCCGCTTCCCGATCGTTGGCGACGGCGCAGGCGTGTTCTCATTCATTCACCTCGACGATGCCGCGGCGGCCACCGTGCGCGCGCTCGACCACTGCACGCCGGGGATCTACAACGTCGTGGACGACGACCCGGCGCCGCTGCGCGAATGGCTGCCGGTGCTCGCCGAGGCGATCGGCGCGCCGGAGCCGCGCCACGTGCCCAAGTTCGTCGCGCGGCTGGTGGGCGGACGGTACGCGGTGCAGATGCTCACGCGGGCGCAGGGCGCCTCGAACGCACAGGCGCACGGGGAGCTCGGGCTCGAGCTGCGCTACCCAAGCTGGCGGCAGGGCTTCGCCGAGAGCCTGGCCTGAGCACGCGTCACCGTCATCCGAGTTATGCTGGCATTCTGACTTCACCGGTTACGCCAGCGAGGAGAGTGACATGAACGAGAACGGCTGGACCAGCGCCCGGCTCAGCGACATCCAGCCCCTCCCCGACGCGCCGGCCGACCTCGAGGGCTGGCTGCCGCTGCGCCACCGGCTCGGCATCGACGCCTTCGGAGTGGGCGCCTGGATCGGCCGCGAGGCGGGCGACGAGATCATCGAGAAGCACGACGAGCTCGACGACGACCCCGCGTACCAGCACGAGGAGCTCTATCTCGTGATCGAGGGGCACGCCACCTTCACGGTCGACGGCCAGGAGGTCGACGCGCCGCGTGGCACGCTCGTGTTCGTCAAGGACCCGGCGATCGTGCGGCACGCGATCGCGCGGGAGCCCGGCACGATGCTGATCGCGATCGGCGCTACTCCGGGCGTCACATTCAGCCCCTCGCCGTGGGAGCAGAAGTACGTCAAGGACGCCTCCGTGTAGCTTGGCTGCGTGCCCGAGAGGTGGGAAGGCGACGAGCGCGGCCACGGCGAGGGCGACGCCTCGCGGCTCAGGCCCGGTGCCGAGCAGCTCGTCTCCGCCATGGCCCTCGCCGACTGGGTGGCCGAGCAGCCCGATGTGCACCTCTCGCCGCACCTGCTGAGCTGGCTCGAGCACAGCGACGACTTCGCGCTGGACGCGGTAGGCAGCGATGAGACGGGCGCCTTCGTGCTGCGGCTGAGCTGGCAGGGACGGCTCGGTGACCTGCGCGGGTTGCGCGCCGCCGCCTTCGCGCTGCTCGGCCAGGTGGCCGAGTCCGCCACCTATGTGCGCCAGCGCCGCGGCGAGGATCGCGTGCTGTTCGAGGCGGCCACCGGCATGGTCGGCGACGACACTCAGTTCGCGCCGCACGGGCACGTGATCGTGCTCGACGTGCGCGGCGCACTGTAACCCGGCCATATCATCGGGGGGCGCCAGTGCAAGTCGTACGAGAGATCGCGGGCCCGCCGCCCACCGACGTCCCGGGCGCAGTCCGGTACGCCCCGCCCTCGCTCCACGGGGGGCTGCCGGGGCTGCTGCGCTTCATGGCGGGCCACGGGATGCTCAACTTCAGCTACGCGCGGCTGATCGCGCGGCTGCTGCGTAAGCGCTTCCTCACCTCGTACGGACGGCGCCTGAAGCTCGACGGGCTCTGCTTCATCGGCCCGCGCGTCACGCTGCAGATCGGCAAGGACGCGCGCATAGAGCTCGGGCGCTGGTCGTGGCTCGGGCACGGCACGAAGATCCGCTGCCACGAGGGCGTCGTCTCGATCGGCGCGAAGACCGTGATGGGCCAGGAGTGCACGATCTCCGCTTTCCAGCACGTGTCGATCGGCCGCGAGTGCGTGATCGCCGACCGCGTGATGCTGATCGACTTCGATCATGGCGTGGTGGAGGTGGAGCGGCCGATCCGGCTGCAGGGGATCTACAAGCGCGACACGCGCGTCGGCAACAACGTCTGGATCGGCTACGGCGCGTGCATCCTGCGCGGAGTGACCGTCGGCGACAACGCGATCATCGGCACCAACGCCGTCGTGACGAAGGACGTGCCCGCCAATGCGGTGGTGGGCGGCGTGCCCGCGGAGCTGATCCGGATGCGCAAGACGCCGCGGCGGCTGCGCTGGGAGTAGCGCGCAGTCCTAGGGCGCGACGAGCGGCGACAGGTCCAGCTCGGGCGCGAGGTTACGCAGCGCCGGCTCCGGGGCGCGTCCGGGACCGGCCGGCGACGTGAGCGCAGCGTCCAGCGCTGCGAGATGGCCCTCCACACGCTGCCGCGGGTAGTCGCCGGCGAGGTCGTAGGTCGTGAGGAACGACCAGTCGCTCGCCTGCACCGCCAGCAGCTCGCGCGCGGCGCGCTCGAGCTGCGGGCCGGATTCGCCGCTGGCGGCGGCCGCGACGGTGCGCAGCTCCGCGGCCCGCGCCGCGAACGCGAAGCCCGCCACGCGCGGCGAGTCCCAGCTGCCGAGGTCCTTGCCCTTCCCCCAGCTCGACGGCTCGAGCGCGCGCCCCTCAATCGGGTCGAAAGCGTCGAGCGCGCCTGGCAGCGTGACCAGTTCGACGCCCCTGTCTCCGCTCACCCGCAACAGCTCGGCCAGGAACGCCGGCCCCTCGTACCACCAATGGCCGATCAGCTCGGTGTCGAGCGCGCAGCAAACGAGTCCCGGGCGCCCGCGCTCGCTCGCGTAGCCGTCGAGTCTCGCGGCCACGTGGTCGGCGAACTCCGCCGCGTGCTCGCGCGCCAGCGCCATGGCGGCGTCGTGGTCGTAGCCGCCGCCGCCGTTGTTCCAAGGCTTGAGGTCGTGGCTGGTGCGGCCGTGGTAGTTGCGGTAGGTCGCGTGGCCGGGATAGCCCTGCGGACCCCAGATCAGCTCGACCGTCTGCCAGTCCACCGGCACCGCGAGCGGCCCGGCCTCGGTGGCCACGGGCTCGAGCTGGTCGAGCGAGCCGAGGCCGAAGACGTTCGTCTGGTCGACGCAGAAGCAGCGCGTGCCGAGCTCCGCGAGCTCGCGCTCGAGGCCCGGCTCGTAGGCGCACTCGGGCAACCAGAAACCGCCGCTCCAGCCGCCGAAGCGACGCTCGTGGGAGGCCACGCCGGCGCTGATCTGGAGCTGGCGCCCCGGCTCGGTGGCCAGGAGCGGCAGCACCGCGTGCGTAGCCGCGCTCGTCCACAACTCCACGCCCGGGAGCGCGCGAAAGGCGCCCAGCAGGTCGCCCTCGAGCGCGGCGAACGCCTCGTCGGCCGCGGTGTAGTCGCAAGCGGCGCGACGCAGCTCGGCGGCCAGGCTCGGCTCACCGCGCTGCTCGAGCTCGCGTGCGTCCATGTCGTGCACCTGCGCGCGGATGTCGCGCAAGAAGCCGCTGAAGCGCTCGCCCGCTTCGCCCGTGAGCGTCTCGAGCTGGTCGCACAGCACCGGCGTCAGCCCAAGCGTGACCGGCTGTCCGCTCAGCACGCCGAGCAGCGGCAGGTACACGCTCGCCACCGCCTCCCACAGCCACTCCTCGCCGAACGGCCAGGTGCCGAAGCCCTCGACATAAGGCATATGCGAGTGCAGGACGATCGCCAGGGATCCGCGTCCGCCGGCTGTCATTTGCACACCGCCAGGAAGTCCAACGCTTTGTCGAGATCCCCCGCGCGCAGTGCGAAGTCGGACGTACCGATCGCGGGCACGAACCAGTCGTAGAAGCGCTTCGTGATCCCGAGCCGCTTGTGGAGGTCGTCCCAGCCGTACTTGATTGCGAGCTCGTGCCGCCGCAGCTTGCCCGCGTGGAAGAGCCCGAGCAGCTCGACCTGCTCGAAGCTCTGCTCGCACAGCGCGCGGAACTCCCGCGCGCGGTACTCGCGCAGGTGCCAGGGGTTGTCCGACTTCTCGGCGCCGGGCGCGGCGAGCGTGAGCAGGTTGGGCGTGCTCACGTAGGCGCTGCCGCCGGGGCGGAGCATGTCGCGGAAGTGGTCGAGCACCGCCTGTGGGTCCTGCACGTGCTCGATCGTCTGCAGGAAGACGACCGCGTCGCAGGGCTGCGAGTAGGTCTCCACCAGGTCGCGCACGAACCTGACGCCGGGACGGCTGTACCTGGCGAGGGCGTGGTCGTGGGCCTCGGGGTTGGCGTCCACGCCGGTCACTGTTGCCGCGCTGCGCGCCAGCACATCGGTGCCGTAGCCCTCGCCGCAGGCCACGTCCACCACGTCGAGGCCGCCGCAACGTCGCGCAATCCACTCATACACGGCCAGATGCCGCCGGAACCAGTAGTTCTCGGCGGGGACGTCCGGCAGCGTGCGCTCGCCGGTGAGCTCGAGCGGCGGCACGCCGTCGGGCTGGTTCTGCTGGACGTGCTCCTGTGGCGCGGCCAAAACGGGCGGCGAGTATAGGACTCCGCCCTGGCTATAGTGCGGCGCCGCATGGCTCGGGCTGCGGCGGAGCAGATCAAAGACGTCAACGTCCGCTACCACGACGTCGCGGCGGCGGACTACGACTCCAAGTGGGGTATTGACTTCGGCGAGAAGGGTCGTCGGCAGGTGCTCGGCAAGGTGCGCAAGGCGCTTGGCGGAGAGCCCGCCGCGCCGTTCGACTCGGCACTCGAGATCGGCGCCGGCACGGGCTACTTCACGATCAACCTGGTGCTGGCGGGCATGATTCGCGAGGCGGTGGCCACCGACATCTCGCACGGGATGCTCGCCGCGCTCTCCGACACAGCGGAAAGCCTCGGGCTCCAGGTCCGCAGCGTCCGCACCGAGGCCGAGCGGCTGCCCTTCCCGGAAGAGTCCTTCGACCTCGTCTTCGGCCACGCGGTGCTCCACCACCTGCCGGACCTGGAGGCCTCCTTCTCCGAGTTCCTGCGCGTGCTGCGCCCGGGCGGAAACGTGGTCTTCTGCGGCGAGCCGTCGCGCTACGGCGACCGCCTGGCGGCGGTGCCCAAGGGCGCCGCCCTGCGCGCCGCCCCGATCTGGCGAACGCTGATGCGCGCCGGCGCGCGCCGCAACGGGCACCCGGAGTCGCACGACACCGGGGAACACGACCTCGAGGGGTCCGTGGACGTGCACGCGTTCACCCCCGCCCAGCTTGCGGGCTTCGCGCGTGGCGCCGGCTTCGAGGACGTGCGCGTCACGGGCGAGGAGCTCGCGGCGAGCTGGTTCGGCTGGGCCAACCGCACGCTCGAGTCCACCGCCGAGCCGGACGAGGTGCCGTGGGCCTGGCGCCAGTACGCATATCGCGGCTATTTGGCTCTCCAGACCCTCGACCGCACCCTGCTCGAGCCTCGACTGCCGGCCGCGCTCTTCTACAACCTGCTGATGTCGGCCCGCAAGCCCGCCTAGCGGCTGGACCTCGTGTCGAGAAGCCGGCGCGGAATCTCCTACCGCGTGTCGTAGCTCAGCGCGCGCCCAGCGTGGACCATGAAAGCGAGGCGCGCAACATCGTCTCCTCTCCTCCGGTACGGCCGCCCACCTGGGCGGTCGTACTCATTTCAGGGGCGGACACGGACGTGGTCGATCTGAGGGGCCATAGTCGCCCTTTAGATCGACCAGGCAGGCCCATGTGCCCCAGGCATCCGGCGTCCTCGCTCCCGGCGCCACACCGACCTGCGGATCAGGCGGCTGCGACGCTCGGCGCCGGCAGTGGCACCGGGGTGGCCGCTGTCTCCTCGGCGTCCTCGGCCTTCCAGTCGCCGACGGTGCGGCGCAGCTGGAAGTAGGCGACGAGGCCGGGGAGCGTGGGCAGCCAGAAGGCGATCGCGCGGTAGCTGAGCACGGCCAGTACGGCGGTGCCCGGGTCGACGCCGAAGGCGAGGAAGGCGCCGATCATGCCGCCGTCGACGCCGCCCACGCCACCGGGCAGCGGCAGCGTGTTGGCGAGCGTGCCGACGAAATAGCCCATCACGATCACGGCCACCGGCGGCGCCACGCCGAAGGCGTGGAACGAGGCCCACAGGACCGCGATGTCGAAGCCCCACCAGGCGAACGCGCCGATGAGGCCCGGCTCGAACGAGCGCGCGAGCTCTAGCGCGCCGCGCACGCCGGAGGCGAGCGACAGCGTGATGTTGCGGAAGCGGCGGCGGAAGCCGCGCTCGGCGTCGGCGTCGGCCAGCACGACGGCGGCCGGGCGGAGCCGCGCCATCGCCAGCGCGCTCACGATCACGATGCCGCCGAGCGTGGCGGGGACGATCGTGACGGCGGCGGAAGCGTGGACGCCGAACAGCCCGGTGGCGAGCCCGACGCCGTCGACAAGCAGCGCCGCCATGTAGACGCCGTAGAGGATCACGAGGAAGGTGGTCATGCGCCGGGTGACGCTACGCCCGTCCATGCCGGAGCGCTTGAGCGCCCAGGCGGTGAGCGCCACGCCGCCCGCGCCCCCGGCGGCGAGCAGCCGCGTCGCGGCCAGGCCGGCCATCGTGATCTGGTAGCTCTCGCGCCAGTCGATGCGCGACTCGGCACGGACGAACACCGCGCGGAACAGCACGACGTAGCCGATGAAGGAGACGATCTCGAGGCCCACCGCGACGAGCAGCCAGGTCTTGTCACCGGCGCTCACGCGCGTCCAGGTGTGGCCGAGCTCGCCGATCTTCGGCGCGAGCAGCCAGCCCGCGACCACAGCCAGGGCAACTGCGGAAAGGGTGATGAGTGTCCGGCGCACGGTCATGTAGACCAGACTTGCAAGCTGGACTCATCGTTACGAGAGGGGACAGCCTGCCAACGGGGGTTCGGATATCCGCCGTCAACCAACACATTCCGCTTTACGAAGCGGAACCCGAAAGGGATCACGGGCCGGAGTAGCCTAGGCGCGGTGGCTCAGAATCTCGAGAGTTTCCCGCTCTTCCCGCTAGGCATCGTGCTGCTGCCCGAGGAGGTGGTGCCCCTGCACATCTTCGAGGAGCGGTACAAGGTGATGGTCGGCGAATGCATGGAACACGACGGCGAGTTCGGCATCGTTTGGCTCTCCGACAGCGGGCTGCGCGACATCGGCTGCACGGCCACGATCACCGAGCTGCTCGAGACGATGGACGACGGTCGCATGAACATCCTCGTGCGCGGCAGCCGCCCGTTCCGGCTCGTGCGCCGGATCGAGGAACTGCCCTACCCTGCCGGCGACATCGAGCTGCTCGACGATGACGGGACCGACCCCGCGCCCGCCTCGCTCGAGGAGACGCGCGAGCGCTACGCCGCGCTCGTCGAGCGCCTGACCGAGTCGCGCCCCGACGCGGCACAGCTCGACGACCTCGGCGCGTACGGCATCGCCGCGACGATCGACTTCGCCCACGATGCCAAGCAGTCCCTGCTCGAGTCGCGCTCCGAGGACGAGCGCCTGGCGATGCTGAGCGAGCTGATCGACGCCGCGATGAAACGCGTGGACTACGTCGAGCGGGCCGGCGAGCGGGCCAAGAGCAACGGCAAGATCCGCTTCCAGTAGCTCGCCGGCCTCAGCACAGCTGCCGCTCCATCTGAAGCCCGAGCTCCTCCGCCTGTGAGAGCACGGGCGGGATCCCCACCGCGGCCTCGGTCCAGTTCACGGTGCCGTCGGGCGTGCGGAGCTGGAAGTTGCGCTGGTTCTTGCTGGGCGTGCCGAAGCTCGCGCCGCTCTTCGTGAACTGAGTCGAGTCCTCCACGACGGCGCGGGCGTTGAGGATCAGCGGGCCGGGGAGCTGGTGCAGCGGCTTGGTGTTGCAGCTCGCGCGGCCGTTCTCCTCGACGTGCATGCGCACCGCCGTGCGCTGCGGGCCGCCGGAGATGCCGAGCCCGAGGATGTCGCCGGGCGAGCCGCCGCAGCCGGCGAGCAGCGCGGCGCCCACGAGCCCCGCCGCGGCCGCGAGTCGCCTCATACGAACAGCAGCGGGGCGCCCTGCGCCTCGCGCAGGAACCGTGGCGTGGACATCACGCCGTCGAGCCGCTCCTCCACAGCGCCCGCGGTGAGGCTCATCGTCTCCACCGAGGCCGCACAGGCGTACAGGTGGAGCCCGTCGAGGCCGAGCGCCATGTCGCGGAGCTCGAGCAGCGAGCGGGCGAAGGTGTCGCGGCCCGCCCACGACAGCGACGGCGTCGCCTCGGGCTCGGCCGCGCGCTGCAGGATGTCGTCGTCGAGCAGCAGCTCGAGCGCGCGGAACGAGGCGAGGCTGGCGCAGCGGGAGCCGTCGCTCACGCTCGACACGAGCACGGACAGGCCCGAGTAGAAGCGCTCGATCTCTCCGCTCGACAGCAGGACGGCGAGTGCGTAGGGCGGCGCGTTCACAATCCGATTGTGGCAACCGTCGATGCGAGAGGACTCGCCTGCCCGCTTCCCTTGACGATGGCCAAACGCCGCATGGCCGAGCTCGGGGCGGGCCAGGCGCTGCTCGTGATGGCCACCGACCCAGAGGCCGACATCGACCTCGCCGCCTGGGCGGCCGAAGAGGGCCACGCTTACGAGCGGCGCGAGCTCGAGGGCTGGAGCGAGTACGTGATCCGGAAGGGCGGGGCCGGGCTCAGCGGAGCGGGGTGACCTCGGCCGGCACGTCGTCCGGCTCAGCCGCGGCGCGCACTGCCGGCCGCCGCCGCGGGCGTGGGCCCGCGAGCGCGCGGATCTCCGCGGCGATCGCCTCGGGGAGGTGTCCGACATCCGCGAGCGCGCGCGGGTCGGCGTAGAAGCCGAAGTGCGCGTGGTCCTGGTACCCGAACACGCCCACCGAGAGCGCGTGGTCCTCCGACAGGGGCACCACCGGGTAGGCCTCTTCGAGGCGGGCGCCGAGCATGTACAGCGGGACCTCGGGCCCCGGGATGTTCGAGATCGTGACGTTGTAGGCGCGCGGGCTGGCGGCGAAGCGCGCGGCCAGGCTCTTGAGCGGATCCGGCAGCAGCCCGATTGCGCTCAGCATCGCGTGGCTGCCGGCCGGGCGCTGCGAGCGCTTGAACGCCACCGTGGCCTCGTGCACGCGCCGCAGCCGCGCCTCGGCCGTGGCCACATGAAGCGGCAGCTCGATGAAGGAGAAGGCGATCCGGTTGCCGCCCTCGGAGCCGTGCTCGGACTCGTCGCGCAGGTTCACCGGCACCATCACCTTGAGCGGCTGCGGCGCCTCGCCGCGACGCAGCGCGAGCGTGCGCAGCGCGCCCGCGACGGCGGCCAGGTAGACGTCGTTGATGGTGATGTGCTCGGCGAGCATGCCCGAGGCGAGCCGCGGCCTGCGCCCGGCGCGCCGGATGTCGCCCAGCTCGGCCCGGTGGCGCACCAGCGTGCGCTGCGGCCCGATCGGCACGTTCACGCCCGAGGCGGGAGCGGACGGCAGCATGTCCTCGCGCACCACGACCGCCACGCGCGCAAGCGTCTCCGTGATCTTCGTGGCCTGCCGGCGCGGGGACAGCGCCACGCTCGCGGCGCTGCGCGCGACCCGCAGCATGTCGCCGGCCGTGCCCACGGCGGCCTCGACGGCCAGCTCGATGCGCCCCGGCTCCGGCCGCGGCCGCCACTCTTCGCCCGGTTCGGCGTGCACCGGGTCCGGCGTCGAGTCGAACAGCAGCACGGCGAAGTCCACGGCGGCGAGGCCGTCGGCCATCGCGTGGTGGAGCTTGGCCACCATGCCCACGCGGCCGTCCTCGAGGCGCGGGGCGAGCAGAATCTGCCAGAGCGGGCGCTTGCGGTCGAGCGCGACCGACAGCGCGGCGTCGACGAGCGAAGAGAAGCTCGCGAGGCTCAGCTCCTCGTCGGCCTCCGATAGGCCGATGATGTGGCGCGAGATGTCGAAGCTCGTGTCGTCCGCCCAGAAGGGCTCGCCGAAGCCCGGCGGCGGGAAAGCGAGCCGCTGGCGGAAGCGCGGGGCGAACTGAAGGCGGGTGAGCACGCTCTCACGCAGCGAGTAGACATCGGGTCGTCCGCGCTGGAGAGGGGGCTCGAAAAGAGCGCTCCAGCCGACGTGCATATGGGCATTTGGCGTTTCGACCCGTAAGAACGAGCCGTCGAGTGGACGAAGGCGCGGGCGCATCGTTCCCCTCCTCCCTGCCAGTCGGGGCACCCTAATGTGGGCCAAGCTCGGAAAGTCTTCCGTAATTGCGGAGTAGCGCCCACCCCCCAATTGGGTTAAAAGCCCGCAATTTGCGGCTTGGCTACGCGGCCAGTCAGCTTACGAACACCGATGCGCCACCCCGGCGAGGGTCGCCGCCGCCTGACAGCTCGCCGCTCTCGGGGTCCCGCGCCACGGCCTGCACCCCTCCGAAGTAGAGGTTGCGCTCGACCCAGCGCTCGACGCGCCAGCCGTCCCCCTCGAGCGCAGCGAGCTGCGTCGGGTCGACCCCCGGTTCGGCGTCCACGACGCCCGACTCGAAGTGCACGCGCGGGCTGTCCACCGCCTCGCTGGCGGTCATCCCGTCGTCCACCACGCGCAGGATCGTCTGGACGATCGCCGAGCGGATGCGATTCGAGCCGGCGGAGCCGAGCGCCACCTCGGGGTTGCCTTCGCGCAGCACGACGGTCGGGGCCATCATGCTCGGCAGCCGCCGCCCAGGCTCGTGGCGGTGGTAGCCGTGCGGGTTGAGGTCGGCCTCGCCGAGCATGTTGTTGAGGTGCATGCCGGTGCCGGGCACGATCGTGCCGGAGCTCGAGCCGTTCGAGCAGGTGAGGCTCGCGCAGCCCCCGTCGGCGTCGAGCACGGAGATGTGCGTCGTCGAGCCGAGCCGTGAGTGCAGCTCGCTCGCCGCGGTCTCGATCGCGTCCTCGTCGAGGAAGCGCGCGGTGAAGTCGGGCGAATAGAGCGAGCGGAGGAACTCCTCCGTGCGTGCGCGGTTGGCCCGGTCCATCACCTCGACGAGCGCGCGCACGTCGGAGGGCCGGTCGAGCCGCTCGAGCAGATCGAGCGCGTAGGCGATCAGGATGCCGCCCGAAGAGGGCGGCGGGTTGGTGATCACCTCGCGGCCGCGGTAGTGAGCGCGCGCCGGCTCGCGCTCGATCACCTCGTACGACGCCAGGTCCTCGCGCGTGATCAGACCGCCGCGCTCGAGGATCCAGTCGCTCACCGCCGCGCCCACGTCGCCGGTGTAGAGGAAGTCCGGGCCCTCCTCGCCGAGCCGCTCGAGCAGGTCGCCGAGCTCCGGGAAGCGCAGCTTGTCTCCCGCCCTGAGGGGCCGGCCGTCCGGGTTGTAGACGGCCCTCCCCTCCGGCTCCGACGCCAGCAGCGGGTCGAGGATCTTGTAGAGGTACTCCTGCTCCTGGATCACCGGCACGCCCTCGCGCGCGGCGCGCGCCGGCTCGGCGACGAGCGCGGACATCGGCATGGTGCCGAAGCGCTCGAGCGCCTCGGTCAGCCCCTTCGTGTTGCCGTACACCCCACAGGAGGAGGCGCCGATGTGGAAGAGCTGGAAGGACTCCTCGTTCCACCAGATCTTGGCGGGAGTGAGCGGCGCCGGGTCGATCGCATCCAGGCCGCGTCCGGGCGCCGCGACGAAGAAGTCGAGCAGGTGGTTCTCGCCGTCGGCCGTGTGGACGAGCATGAAGCCGCCCGCGCCCGGCCCCGTGAGCGGCGACTCGGTGGCGTACGACATGAGCGACGCGGCCACCGCGGCGTCCACCGCGTTACCCCCCTCGCGCAGCACGCGCGCACCGGCCTCGGCCGTGAGCGGATGACCGCCCGCCACCACTCCTCGCATGGGCCCGACTCTAGAGCGCGAAGCGGCGTGGCTGCAGCCAATTCTGGGTACATTTCGGCCTGCGGAGCCTGCCCGGGAGGCGGCGGCCGCGCAGAACGGAACTACAGACAGGGGGAAGCATGAGGCTGACGAGGCTGCTCGCGGCCGCTGCCGTGGCGATGGCGCTCGCCGCTGCGACGACCGCAGCGAGCTCCGCGCAGGTGAGCGTCCAGCTGCCGGGCGTGCAGAACGGAATCCAGACGCTGGCGGGCAACGTGCTCGGGCAGCTCGGCAAGGCGACGCCTGTGTCGCCGGCGCCCGCACAGCAGACGATGCGCATCGGCGTGCTCGTGGCGCACCCCCACCAGGCGGCCGAGTCGGCCGCGCTGCGCGCGATCTACAACCCCGCGAGCGTGCACTTCCACCGCTTCTTCACTTCCGCGGCCTACGCGCGGCGGTTCGGGGTATCGAGGGCCTCGGCGGCCGCGGTGCGCGGCTGGCTGGCGTCCCAGGGGCTGCACGTCGACTACGTCTCCGGCGCGCGCGACTACTTCCTCGCCTCCGGCACCGTGTCGCAGGTGCAGAAGCTGCTGAGCATCCAGCTCAACCAGTACTCGTTCAGCGGCACCACGTTCATGGCCAACAGCTCGGCGCCGCAGGTGCCGGGCAAGCTTCACGTGCTGCAGGTGCTCGGCCTGAACACGTTCCAGCGCTTCCACACGATGTACCAGGAGGCGCAGGCCACGGGCGAGGCGCCGGCCAAGCTGCCGCTCGCCGGCACGCCCAACTTCGAGGCGCAGACCCCGCAGGACCTGTGGTCGGTCTACGAGCAGCCGAAGAGCCAGACCGGCAAGGGAGTGTCCGTGGCCATCCTCGGCAACGGCGCGACGGACAGCGTGATCGCCGACCTGCACCAGTTCGACAAGGAGAACGGCTTCAAGCAGCTTCCCGTCCAGGTGGTGCACACGCCGGCAAACGGCGATTACTCGGACACGAGCGGCAACGAGGAATGGAACATCGACATGCAGGCGATCCACGGCATGGCGCCGGCGATCAAGAAGGAGGTCCTCTACTTCGCGCCGACGCTTGCCGACACGGACCTCGTCGCCTCCACGGCCAGCTGGGTCAACGACCCGAAGGGTCCGCCGATC
>DASXNY010000095.1:0-15921 GCA_036494715.1 Thermoleophilaceae bacterium | reverse complement strand
GGCGGAGGTGACGATCGGAATCGACCTGCGACCCGACTCGCTGATCGGCGAGCCGTTCGGCGTGAACCTACGCCGCAGGGTGCACCTGATCGCGGGCACGGCGGAGGACAACGGCCCGCTGGCGGGGGTGCGGGTGGCGGTCTCGCGCTCGGTCGGCCACGGCAGGTGCCTGTGGCTCGCCCGCGGCGGCCACCTGATCAGACGCTCCTGCACCCGCCCCTTTTATCTGGGCGCCCGGCTCACAGACAGCCTGCGCTGGACGCTACGAGTCCCTCACCTGCTCCCCAGAGGCACCTGGACAGTGAGATCACTTGCGACCGACACGACAGGCTTGACAGAACGCCTGCGCAATGGCCGGAACGTGAACCGCTTCAGGTTGAGGTAGGACTGGCGGGGCGGGAACTGGTGACTGGTGACTAGTGACTAGTCACCAGCGACTAGGAACTTGCCATCGCGCTGCAGCTCTTCCCCGTCAACACTGATCGAACCGCCCGTTCTCAGGTCGCACACCATGTCCCAGTGCACCGCCGACGAGTTGGTGCCGCCCGATTCCGGATACGCCATCCCGATCGCCATGTGCACGCTGCCGCCGATCTTCTCGTCGAGCAGGATCTCGCGCGTGGCCGCGGTGATGCTGTAGTTGGTGCCGATGCCGAGCTCGCCGAGGCGCCGAGCGCCGTCGTCGGTATCGAGCATCTCGTGCAGAAACTCCTCGCCGCGCTCGGCGGCGGCGTCCACGACCTTGCCGCTCTCGAAGCGCAGACGCACGCCTGACACCTCGCGGCCACCGTAGACGGCCGGGAAGGAGAAGCTGATCTCGCCATCGACCGCATCCTCGACGGGGCCCGTGAAGAACTCGCCGTCGGGCATGTTGCGGTCCCCTACGCAGGGGATCCACGTGCGGCCCGCGACGCCGAGCTTGATGTCGGTGCCGGGCGCCTTGACGTGGACCTCCTCCTTGCCGCCGATCCACTCGGCCAGGCGCCGGACGAGGTCCGACTCGCGCTGCCAGGCGGTGACCGGCTCGGGGTCCGTGGCGAGGCAGGCGGCGTAGTAGAAGTCCTCGTAGGCCGCGAGCGACATGCCGGCCTCGCTGGCATAGGCGTGCGTCGGGAAGAGCGTGAGTGCCCAGCGGTAGTCGCCGGAGGCGCTGCGCGTCATCGACGTCTGCATCAGGTCCTTGCGCGCCTTCTGCGCCTTCGCCTGCTTCTTCGGGTCGACCTGCGAGAGGTCGCGTGTGTTGGCGTCGCCGAGCACCGCGATGCGCACGTCGGCCTGCTCGACCGCCCACGCGGCCGTCGGCGGGACCCACTCGAGCTGCTCGTCGCTCGCCAGCTCGTAGAAGGCGGCGGCAGCGCCCTCGGGCGAGAGCTGCACCACCGGGAAGCCGCCGGCGCGCAGCACCTCCTCGTAGATCGCCTGGACGAGCGGCTCAGCCGTCGTTGACGACTGGATCACGCACGACTCGCCCTTTTTGAGCTTCGTCGAATAGCGGACGAGGATCTGAGCGAGTGCCTCCGCGCGCTGATCTCTCATGCGTGTTGCCTCACGTGCTCGACGAGCCAGGCGTGGATGCGGTCGTCATCCGTGAGCTCCGGGTGGAACGCCACGCCCAGGATGTTGCCCTGCCGCACAGCCACTGGATGTCCCTCGATTGCTGCAAGCACCTCTACCTCATCCCCGTGTTCGTCTACCCAGGGCGCGCGGATGAATACCGCCCGCATCGGTCCGCCCTCGAACCCATCGAGCTCGAGGTCCGCCTCGAAGCTCCGCACCTGACGCCCGAACGCGTTGCGCCGCGCGCTGACGTCGAGCAGGTCGAGGTGGTCGCGATCGAGCATGATCAGCCCGGCGCAGGTGCCAAGGGTAGGGGTTCCCGAGCGCACGAGCTCGCGCAGTGGCTCGGCGAGCCCTTCCCGCTCGATGCCGAGCGTCATCGTGGTCGACTCGCCGCCTGGGATCACGAGCGCGTCGAGCCCGCTGAGGTCGGCCGGCGTGCGCACCACGCGCGCCTCGGCGCCGAGGCGCACGAGCACGCGGGCGTGGGCTTCGAAGTCGCCCTGGATGGCGAGGACCCCTACTACCAACGTCCTACCAGCCGCGGTGCTGAATCAAGCCCTGCTCGCCGAGCTCGGAGATCTCGATGCCGCTCATCGCCGCGCCGAGGTTGCGCGAGGCCGACGCGATCCGCTCGGGATCGTCGTAGTGCGTCGTGGCCTCGACGATCGCGGTGGCGGTGCGCTCGGGATCCTCGGCCTTGAAGATGCCGGAGCCCACGAACACGCCCTCGGCGCCGAGCTGCATCATCAGCGCCGCGTCTGCCGGGGTGGCGATGCCCCCGGCCGAGAAGTTGACGACGGGCAGGCCGCCCGTCTCCGCGACGAGCCGCACGAGGTCGAGCGGCGCCTGATGCTGCTTGGCGGCCGTGGGCAGCTCCGCCTCGTCCATCGAGCTGAGCCGCCGGACATCGCCCATGATCGTGCGCATGTGGCGGACGGCCTCGACGACGTTGCCGGTGCCGGCCTCGCCCTTGGTGCGGATCATGGCCGCGCCTTCGGCAATGCGGCGCAGCGCCTCACCGAGGTTGGTCGCGCCGCAGACGAACGGCACCTTGAAGTTCCACTTGTCGATGTGGTTCGACTCGTCGGCGGGCGTCAGCACCTCGGACTCGTCGATGTAGTCGACCTGGAGCGCCTCCAGCACCTGAGCCTCGACGAGGTGTCCGATACGCGCCTTGGCCATCACGGGGATCGTGACCGCCTCCTGGATCTCCTCGATCTTCGACGGGTCGGACATGCGCGCGACGCCGCCGTGCGCGCGGATATCCGCCGGCACGCGCTCGAGCGCCATGACGGCGACCGCGCCGGCAGACTCGGCGACGCGGGCCTGCTCGGCGGTGACCACATCCATGATCACGCCGCCCTTGAGCATCTCGGCGAGACCGGACTTGACGCGGAATGTCGCCTGATCCCTCATTCGCGCTTCATGTTATCCGTCGGCTGGCGCCGGGACGCGTAATACAAGCCTGCAATGAGATACAAAGCTGCGCCGCCGCTTGCGCCTCTGCGTATCAGCGCCCGGCGACCGACACGGGCTGCCGCACGGCCGTGGCGGGCTTGGCGGCCCGGTCGCGCTTGCGCGCCGCCCTGAGCGTGCGGCGGAGCAGCTGCCGCTGCAGGACGCGGCCGAGGCCGATCCCGAGCGCCGAGCCGGCGGCCGAGAACGGCCACACGATCATCAGCGCGATCAGCGAGCCGGCGAACCCGGTGTGCGGCGGATCGAGCGCGATCAGCGTGGTGAGCGGGAGCGCCAGCACCCACCACCTGCGCACCAGAAAGCCGAACAAGAGGCCGAGCAGCGCCGCGATCTCCACCGGCGCGACAGCCGGGAACGGCATCATCGGCCACACGCCCGGCATCAGCAGGCCGGCCGCCAGGCCATAGACGAGCGCGCAGATGGCTGCAAGCCGGATCTGCGGCCAGCGGATGCGTGTGCGCGGTCGTCGGTCCATAAGAGGGCTGCCTGCCCGGTTCTCCCTTTCTCCAAGCCTTGGCGAACCCCTTTTGGGGACACTTCCGTCCGGCTGCGCGCCCACCCTTGGGCGCGTGGTGCGGGCACTTCTCATCTGCTCGGACGATGGCTGCACGGCCGTCTACGAGGCGCTCGGGCTGCTCCAGGAGATCGAGGGCCTGGCCTGCGAGTGCGGTTGCGGCCTGGCGATCGTCGGCTGGCCGGAGCCGCTCTCCCAGAACGGGCGCGTCCCGTCGCTCGAGCTGACGCTCGTGGCCGGCTGACCGGACGAAGGCTCGGGCCAGCAGCCGCTCAGCACTCCCCGGCGGCCTCGCGGCCCGATCCCTCTGTACCGGCTATTTGAGCCGGAAAGCCTTGATGCGGTCGGCGTACGCGGACTCGTCGAGCGCGTAGACGCCGTAGGCGAGCGACTGGATGAGGCTGAGCAGCGCCGTGTGCGAGCGGACGTACGCGGGCCCGTTCGACGAGTAATAGAGGCGCTGGGCGGCGAGCTTGGCCACCTCGGAGAGCGTGGCGTCGGCGATCGCGATCGTGTCGGCCTTGCGGTGGCGCGCGAGCTTCATCGCGCGCACCACGAGCGGGTGGGGACGGCCGGCGGAGAAGCCGATCACGAGCGTGTTCTCGTCGATGCGGCCGAGGCGCGCGAGACCCTCCTGGCTCGGGCTCGCCACCACCTCGCAGCGCAGGTCGAGCAGCATCAGCAGGTGCCGCAGGTAGCTGGCGAAGAAGGCCATCTGGTCCGTGCCGCAGAGCACGATCCGCTCGGCGCGCGAGATCAGCTCGATCGAGGCGGCCACCTCGTCGCGGTCGATCTTGCGCGCGGTGTCCTCGAGGTTGGTGTGGTCGGCGGCAAGCGACGCCTCGAAGTCGGTCTGGTCGATCGGGAAGAGCGGCGGCGTGCTCAGCTCGGGCGCCGAGCCGTTCGACGACTCGCGCGCGCGGCGGTACTCGTCGCGCGCCGCGGTCTGCAGCTCGGGGAAGCCCTCGAAGCCGAGCGCCTGCGCGAAGCGCACCACCGTCGAGCTCGACGTCGAGGCCCGGCGGGCGAGCTCCTCGGCGGTCTGGAAGGCCGCCTCGTCGAGGTGGTCGACGATGTACTGCCCCACGTCCTTCTGCGAACGCGAGAACTCATCGAAGCGCTGCCGAATCTCTTCGGACAGGGTCAGAGCAGTAGTGCCTGCGCGGCTCACGCGGCATTGATTCGGCCAAGGCGGAGAAGTTCCTTCCGCGAGCAGAGAAGTACGGAGGTACAGAAGTACGGAAGTACAGAACGGCGGAGGTACGGATCTCGGGTCTGTACCTCTGTACCTCGTTACCCCTGTAGTTGTGGCTACACGAACTTCGGATACAGCGTCATTCCCCCGTCGACGAACAGCGTGCTGCCGACCACATATTCGGCCTCGGGCCCCGAGACCCACGCGATCGCCGCGGCGATCTCCTCGGGCTTGCCGGTGCGGCCGAGCGGGATCTCGGCCTCGACCTCGGCACGCTTCTTCGGGTCGTCGATCAGGTTCTGGTTGATCGGGGTGAGAATCGCGCCGGGCGCGACGTTGACCACGCGCACGCCGTGCGGGGCCAGCTCGCGCGCGACGGTCTGCGCGAACAGCTTCAGGCCGCCCTTCGACGCGCAGTAGTGGCCGAACTGCGGCCACGGGATCACCTCGTGCACGCTCGTGACGTTCACGATCGAGCCGGGAATGCGCGCGTCGCACATCCCGCGGGCGGCCTCGCGAGTGCAGAGGAAGGCGCCGGTGAGGTTGACGGCGAGCACCTTCTCCCACTCGTCGAGCGGCATGTCGATCAGCTTGAACGGCCTCTCGATGCCGGCGTTGTTCACGAGCAGGTCGACCGGACCGCCGAACTCGTCGCGCGCCTGCTTGAACATCGCGACGACCTGGTCCTCCTTGGACACGTCCGCCGCGATCGCAACGGCGCGGCCGCCCGACTCGGCGATCTCCTTCACACCGGAGTCGGCCCCGTCCGAGGGACCGACGTAGTTGATGACGACGGAGGCGCCGTCGGCGGCGAGTCGTGCCGCCGTCGAACGGCCGATGCCGGTGGCCGCGCCCGTGACGAGCGCGCGCCGGCCGGCTAGCGGTTGGCTGCCTGCGGCCATGGCGCTGCAATTTAGTGCGAAGCCCTAAGAGCTGTCCCAACCGGCAGGCGCCTCGTTAATCTGCGCGCCTACATGGCGCAGCCGCTGCAGATGCTCAAGGGCAAGCTTCGGTTCAGGGGCAAGCCGGTAGCCCTCTGGCGTATGCAGAAGCTGCTCGGACCCTGAGGCCGGCGGTGGGCTCGCTGGACATCCGCCCGCTCGCGGTAACCGACGCTCGCACGCTCGCGCAGCTCTACTCGGAGAACCGCGAGTTCCTCGCGCCGCTCGAGCCGCTGCGGCCGGACGCCTTCTACAGCTTCGAGGGCCAGCGCCGGCACATCGCGCAGCTTGGCGACCGGCGCTCGTCCGGCAGCGCCTACCCGTTCGTGATGCTCGCGAGGGGTCGGATGGTGGGCGCGATCAACCTCTCCAACGTGGTGCGGGGCGCGTTCCAGAGCTGCAACGTCGGCTACTGGGTGGCCCGCGAGCACAACGGCCAGGGTTACGCGACGATCGCGCTCGGGCTCGTGTGCGAGCACGCCTTCGGTGAGCTCGGGCTCCACCGCATCGAGGCCGGCACGCTGCTGCACAACGTCGCCTCCCAGCGGGTGATCGAGAAGAACGGCTTCACCCGGATCGGAATCGCGCCCCGCTATCTGCAGATTGCGGGGACGTGGTCGGATCACATCCTGTTTCAGAAGACGGCGGAGGGTTAGGCCAGAGGCCAGAGGCCAGAGGCGGTTATTGGGGCGCCAGTGCCGGGTCGTCCTCGTGCTCCTTGAAGAACGCGACGACCGGCCCCACGTAGTCCTCGAGGCGTGGGCAGCGGAGGTCGTGGCGGGCGAGGATCTCGGTGGCCTGGCGGGTGTCGAAGCGCACCGGGTGGTTGAGGTAGCGGATCGCCTCGTGGGGCGCGCCGCCGTAGAGGTCGCGGATCGGCTTGAAGCGCAGCGCGGTCTCGATCAGCCCCGGCGGCATGCGCATCGACGGGTCCTTGCCGGCGTACTCGCGGCTGAACATGCGGCCCACCTCGGCGGCGGTCACCGGATCCGGGTCCACCAGGTGCAGGGTCGCGCCGACCGCCAGCGGATCGCCCGCCGTCACCACCATCGCGTCGACGATGAAGTCCACCGGCACGCAGTTGAAGGGCGCCTCCGCGCGGCCGAACTGCGGGATCGGCACCCCCTGCCTGAGCGAGCGCGAGATCGTGCGCAGGAAGTAGTAGGGACCGTCGAACTTCTGCGTCTCCCCCGTCTTCGAGTCGCCCACGACGATTGCCGGGCGGTAGATCGTGGTGGGCACCCGGTCCTTGGCCTCGTGCGCCCACAGCTCGGCCTGGAACTTGGTCGACTCGTAGTGATTCTTGAAGCCCTGCCCGAGCGACAGCTCGTGCTCGTAGACGACCCCGGTGCGATCGCCTGCCACGTAGGCGGTGCTCACGTAGTTGAGGCGCTCGAGCCGCTCGCAACTCTCGCACAGCTCGAGCACATTGCCGGTGCCGTCGACGTTGACACGCTGGGCGACCTCGAGCGGGACCGCGAGGTTGTAAATCGCGGCCAGGTGGTAGGCGCTCGTGACCTCCGCAGTCAGCCGTTCGTACGTCTCGTCGGCGAGCCCGAGGCGCCTGTCGGCGATGTCGCCCTCGAGGATCTCGATGCGCCCGGGCGCAAGCTCGTCCGCCGCGATTCGTGCCACGGGGGCAAAGCGGGGCTCGACCAGCGCCGCCACGCGCGCGTTCGCGTCGCGGTCGAGCAGGGCGCGGACGAGGCGCCTGCCGATGAAACCGGGGAAACCGGTGAAGAAGATGACTCCGCCTGCCACGGCGGGCCAGTCTAGTGTCACGGCACGAGGAAACTGGCTACGCGGCCAGTTCAGCCAGCAGGACGACGACCTCGTCCGGCTGGGACAGGAACGGCGAGTGGCTCGTGTCCAGCCGGCGCACGTCGCGGGCCCGCTGGGACATCTCCACCTGGGCGAAGACCGGGATCGCGTTGTCCTTCTCGCAGATCACGTAGGTGCTCGGGATGTCGCGCCAGGCGACGCTGCGCACTGGCTGCTTGATCGCGGGCAGCGACTGCGGCTCGAGGCGGCTGACGGCGTCCGCCGTGTCCTCCGGCGAGCAGTCGTTGTAGAAGATCTCCTCGGGCGTGCCGGGCAGCAGGCTGGCCTCGTCCGCGTCCTTGATCCACCAGTCCGGTTCGAGCCCGCCGACGAGCGCGAAGAGCGACTCCCCCTCGTCGAGCATGAACGCGGTGAGGTAGACGATGCCGGCGACGTTGCCGGCGCCCGCGACGCCCTCCGTGGTGACCACGCCGCCGTAGGAGTGGGCGACCACGATCACCTCGCCGTCGATCGCGTCGACGGTCCTGCGCAGGTTGGCGGCGTCGTCGTAGAGGTCGCCGAGCGCGCTCGTGTCCGGCGCGCTGCTGGGGTTGTCCGGCGTGTGCACGTCGAAGCCCCGCTCGCGCAGGGGGCCGACGACCTTCGACCAGCACCAAGGGCCGTGCCAGGCGCCGTGCACGAGCACGATCGAGCGCGAGTCCGCCATGAGGCGGCGCAGCCTAGCCGATGGGCACGCGAAGAACTAGGCGGCCAGGCCGCACGAGCGTCGCGCCTCGGCCTCGCTCGAAAAGCCGAGCACCGAGTCGATCAGCCCGCCGCGCACGTGCCAGATCCAAGCCACGGTCGCGGCACAGCCGCTGCCACGCTCCGACACGATGCCGACCCCGATCACGCTGGCGTCGTCGACGCGCTCGAGCGTGCGCAGCCACACCGTTACCTGGTAGCCGCGCTCGGCGCCGTGCCGGACCCAGCGGCAGGCCGCCTCGAAGCCGCTCAGCGTGTCGCCCACGAGGCCGAAGGCGTCCACCGGTCGCACCTCGATCGTGCCGCTGCAAAAGGCGCGCAAGGTCTGCGTGTCCTGGTTGGCGAACGCCCGGTACGCCAGCCGCACGAGTTCCTCCGGGGTGCCCGCACCCGGATACGCCAGCCTTGCCCATGCCTGCTGCTGCATGCCACGACCCCCTAAGAGCTTTTTTACCCGCTATTCGGGGAAATCAGGCTCGGCCCTTGGTCGCGGCCGGCCCGCGGTCACGAGACTGGCTGCGCCTTGCGCGCGGCGCCGCGTGCCTCTCGCTGCTCAATCCGGAGGCGCTGGGGACCAACGGTGTACTTGGGATCGGCCGCGGACTGGAAGCCCGCGCGAAACACCGCGAAGCGCTCGGCGATCACCCCCGCGGTGATGAGCGCGCCGCCGCCCATTGCCGCAGCGCGGGAGCGCGAGCCGCGTGCGGCCACGAGCGCCGCCCCGGTGAGGCTGAGCCCGCCGGCAGCCAGTTTGAGCTTGCCGGAGGTGCCCTTGCTGTACGGCTCCCCCGCGTCGCCGAGCGCGCGCTCCATCACGAGAGCGCTGGCTACCGATGCCAGCGCGCCGCCGATCGCCAGCCTGCGGGCGGGCGCCGCGTACCTGGGCGGGGTCGTGATCGTCGCCGCCGCGCCCGCGCTCGCTGCCGAGCTGCTCGCGAAAACGAGCGGTAGCGTGTGGCGTGCGCCCTGCCAGGCCGGCACCGATGTGTTGGCGAGCAGCCCCGCCGTGTAGGTGGCGAGCGGCAGTCCCAACGCGGCGGACGCGACCTTCGCCAAGCGCCCCGGCAGCGGGAACAGGCCGGTGAGCTCGCTGCCCGCGGCCAGCGTCGTCGCGCCTCCGTATGCGGACAGGATCCACGAGCCCACGCTCATCGGCGAGGTGACCTTGAACATGCGCAGCATGTTGAGGAAGCGCTCCGGCCGCCCGAGGTCGGAGATCAGCAGCGGCGGGCTCGCCGCGAGCCCGGCGAGCGCGCTGATCCAGGCACGCCGCTCGAGCTCCTTGTTGCCCCGCACGCCCGCCAAAAGCGCCAGGCCGGCCGACGCCCCGGACATGCCGCCCGCGTAGAAGTAGAGGGGGACCTCGGGCGTCCAGACGGGCTGCTTCAGCACCGGCTGGCCGTAGTAGGAGCGCGGCTCGGCGCGCGGCACCATCGCGCGCTCCTTGGTCACCTGTGCCCTCCCAGCACTGCGGCGGCGATGCCCGCGCCGAGCGCAGCCGCTCCCACCAGCACGCCCTTCCACACGTCGCCCACGTGCTTGGTGGTGCCCACCGGGTCGGGCGGCAAGCCGTACACCTCGGGCTCGTCGAGCAGCAGGAAGAAAGCGCCGAAGCCGTCCACCCCGTCTTCGGGGTCGGCGCCGTAGAGGCGCGCCTCGGTCTGGCCCGCAGCGGCCATCCGCTCGAGCCGCTTCTCGGCGCGCTCCCGCAGCTCGTCGAGCTCTCCGAACTGGATCGAGTCCGTCGGGCACGCGTGCGCGCAGGCCGGCTCCATGTCGTCGCGCAGGCGGTCGTAGCAGAGGGTGCACTTCCACACGCGGCCGTCGTCCTCGCGCCTGTCGATCACGCCGAACGGGCAGGCGGGGATGCAGTAGCCGCAGCCGTTGCAGATGTCCTGCTGTACGACCACGGTGCCGAACTCGGTGCGGAACAGCGCGCCCGTCGGGCAGACGTCGAGGCAGGCGGCGGAGGTGCAGTGCTTGCAGACGTCCGACGACATGAGCCAGCGGACGCCGTCGCCCTCCTGGTAGGTCTGGAGGCCCCAGTCGTCGACCGCGTTTGCACGCTCGGCGGCGAGTACGAAGTCGTCGGCGGCGGCGTCGGCCCCCACGGGCTTGCGTTGTTCGATGAACGCAACGTGCCGCCAGGTGTTCGCGCCCAGCGCCTGCGTGTTGTCGTAGGACCTGCCGCTGAACTCCTTGGGCGCGTCCGGGACCTGATTCCACTCCTTGCAGGCCACCTCACACGCCTTGCAACCGATGCACACCGAGGTGTCCGTAAAGAACCCCATCCGCGGCTGCGTCCCATAAGAAGTCATGACTCGGCGACCTGTGACCCATGGCCTATGACCCCTGCCCTGCGCTTGTAATCGTCAACGAACGCGAGCAATTCTTTGCCCCTTGGCCTGCGCCCAGGCACCACATCACACGTCGCCGCCTTCACCTCCTGGATGTGCACGTTCGCGTCTAGCGCCAGCGAGAAGAGGTCGTTCGCGCTGTCGCCCGTCACGAGCCCGCGCGTACCCCAGTGGTAGGGCAGCCCGACCTGGTTGATCCTGCGCCCCTGCACCTCGAGCGGCTTGAGCCGGTCGGTCACCAGCACGCGTGCCTCGATCGCGGTGCGCGTGGTGACGATCGTCGCCCACGCGCCGTGCTCGAGCCCGCGCTCGGCGGCCAGCTCGGGGCTCACCTCGCAGAACATCTCCGGCTGCAGCTCCGCCAGGTACTTGACCGTGCGCGACATGCCGCCCGCGGTGTGGTGCTCGGTGAGCCGGTAGGTCGTGACGACGTAGGGGAAGAGCTCGCTGCGCTCCGGGTTGTACGGTGTCTCCTTGCGGTCGTAGAGCTGGCGGGTGGGGTTGTGCTGCTGCCCGTAGAGCGGGTTCCCGAATGGCGACTCGTGCGGCTCGTAGTGGACGGGCAGCGGACCGTCGATCACGCCGGACGGCGCAAACAGCCAGCCGAGCCCGTCCGGGTGGACGATGAACGGCTCGCGGCCGGTCAGCGCGGCGAGCCCGGTGGCGTCCTCCGGCGGCTCGTAGTCGGGCGCCTTGTCGCGGGTGAAGTCGGGCGAGTCGTAGCCGGTCCACTCCCCCTTCTCAGCGTCCCACCACATGTACTTCTTGCGCTCGGACCAGGGCCTGCCCTGCGGGTCGGCGGACGCGCGGTTGTACATGATGCGCTGGTTCTTGGGCCACGACCAAGCCCACTCGGACGCGACCCAGTTCTGCTCGCGCCCCGGCTTCTTGCGCTTGCTCTGGTTCACGCCGTCGGCGTAGATGCCCGTGTGCAGCCACGAGCCGGAGCTGGTCGTGCCGTCGTGCTTCAGCTCGTCGTAGGCCTTGATGAACTCGCCTGTGTCGAGGTTCGTGCCGTTGATCTCCTGGAGGATCGCGTCGGCGTCTGGCTCGGCGTGCGGGCCGACCGTCGGATAGTCCCAGGTGAGCTCGAGCGGCGGGCGGTCGATCGGCTCGGCGGAACCCGCGAGCTTCTGCCTGATCCTGCGACCGAGGTGCCAGAAGAAGTGCAGCTCCGAGCGGCACTCCTCCGGCGGCTCGACCGCCTTGTGGTGCCACTGCAGCAGGCGCTGAGTGTTGGTGAACGTCCCGTCCTTCTCGGTGTGCGCGGCGGCCGGCATGAAGAACACCTCGGTGCCGATCTCCTCTGGCACGAGCTCGCCCGTCTCCACCTCCGGAGAGTCGCACCAGAAGGTGGCGGTCTCGACCATGTTGATGTCGCGCACCACGAGCCAGTCGAGATGCGCCAGCGCCTTGCGCTGCAGCTTGCCGTTGGCCGAGCCGACGGCCGGGTTCTCGCCGACCACGAAGAAGCCCTTCACCTCGTCGTCGAGCATCCGCAGCATCGTCGCGTAGTGCGAGTGGTCGCCGTCGATCTTCGGCAGGTAGCCGAAGCAGTAGTCGTTCTCCGCCGTGGCGCTGTCGCCCCACCAGGCCTTCAGCAGACTCGTCGTGAACGAGCGCAGCTCGGCCCAGGCGCCGGTGTGCGGGCCCTTCGCCTCCGCGAACGTCGCGAGCGACGGTTCCTCGCGCGGCTCCGGCATCGGGATGTAGCTCGGCAGGATGTTGTAGAGCGTCGGGATGTCCGTCGACCCCTGGATGTTCGCGTGGCCGCGCAGCGCGAGGATGCCGCCGCCCGGGCGTCCCTGGTTGCCGAGCAGGAGCTGGATGATCGCGGCGCAGCGGATGTACTGGACGCCCACGGTGTGCTGGGTCCAGCCCACCGAGTAGACGAACGCGGAGGTGCGCTCGCGGCCGGAGTTCGCGCACAGCGTCTCGGCCACCTTGAGAAACGTCTCCCGGGGCACGCCGCAGAGCTGCTCCACCACCTCGGGGGTGTAGCGGCTGAAGTGGCGCTTGAGGATCTGGAAGACGCAGTTGGGGTCCTCGAGTGTCTCGTCCTCGCGCGGCAGCTCGCCGCGCTCGAGCTCGATGCCGTGGGCGCCGTGGGTCTGCTCGCCGGAGACCTCGGTGGTCTGGCCGCCGTTCGCCTCGGCGTAACCCCAGGTCTCGGTGTCATAGGTGCGCGACTCGGGGTCCCAACCCGAGAACAATCCGTCGAGATCCTCCGTGTCCTGGAAGTCCTCGCGGATGATCGCGCGTGCGTTCGTGTACTCCTCGACGTATTCGCGGAACTCGCGCCCGTTCTGGAGGATGTAGTTGACCACCCCGCCGAGGAAGGCGATGTCGCTGCCGGCGCGCAGCGGCACGTGCAGATCCGCCACCGCGCTCGTGCGCGTGAAGCGCGGGTCGATGTGGATCACCTTGGCGCCGCGCTCCTTCGCCTCCACCACCCACTGGAAGCCCACCGGGTGGCACTCGGCCATGTTTGACCCCATGATCACGATGCAGTCCGAGTTCTGGAGATCCTGCTGGAAGGTGGTAGCGCCGCCCCTACCGAACGAGGCCCCCAGACCGGGGACCGTGGCGCTGTGTCATATGCGCGCCTGGTTCTCGATCTGGATCGCGCCGAGCGCCGTGAAGAGCTTCTTGATCAGGTAGTTCTCTTCGGTGTCGAGCGTCGCGCCACCGAGGAAGGCGATGCCACGCGTGCGGTTGACCGCAAGCCCGGCCTCGTTGGTGCGCTCCCAGGTCGTCGCGCGGGCGGCGAGCACGCGCTCGGCGATCATGTCCGTGGCGGTCTCGAGGTCGAGGTACTCCCACTCGGTCGCGTGCGGGCGGCGGTACTTGACCCTCATCTCCCGCAGCGGGCTGTTCACGTAGGCCTCGCTCGCGGAGCCCTTCGGGCATAGCCGCCCGCGCGAGATCGGGCTGTCCGGATCGCCCTCGATCTGGATCACCTTGCCGTCCTTGGCCCAGACCTTCTGTCCGCAGCCGACGGCGCAGTAAGGGCACACGGACTGCACCACCCTGTCGGCCGTCTCCGTGCGCGGCCTGAGCGTCGCGGACCGCTTCGATTGTGCCGCCCTCCCCAACCCGAGCGGATCGCGGAGCTGTCTCAGGAGAGGCGGGAGCTGGGGCATTCCAGCAGCCTGGCTACCCCTGCTCTTCCACCATGAAACGGACTTCGTCGCCCGTTATCTCGGCATCGAGGAGCTTGTCATCCAGGAAGGGCACAACGCGTCGTTCGAGGTATAGCTCAACGCCCTGCTCCTCGACCACCTCGTCGCCCGTCGTCGGACCCTCCACAGGATGGAAGTCGAACACGGCTGTGGGGCCGTCCCCGTTGGTCGACGCCTCGGGGAGTGCCGTGATACGCACGCCCGAGCTGCCCGGCACAGAGCCGGTGATCTCGTCGATGGCCTCGGCTGCGGCGCCCGTTATGTGGAGCACTGACACACCTTCCCTTGGCCGCGTACCCACACGAGCCCGCCTTTATCCCTGACTAACCAGGGACAAGGCGGGCTCTGGGGTGTGTCGCCTAGGAGAGGGCGGTGGCCGGAGCCGGCTCGAGCGCCAGCTCGAGCACCTCCCCGACGGTCATCACCGGGTGGAACGCGAGCTGCTCGCGCACGTCCTCCGGGACATCGTCAAGGTCGGCGCGGTTGCGCTCCGGCAGGATCACGTCTGTGAGCCCGGCCGCGTGGGCGGCCAGCACCTTCTGCTTGAGGCCGCCGATCGGCAGCACCCTGCCCTGCAGCGTGACCTCGCCGGTCATGCCCACCGTGTGACGCACGGGGCGTCCCGACAGGAGCGACGAGAGCGCGGTGACCATGGTCACCCCGGCGCTCGGGCCGTCCTTGGGGATCGCGCCCGCGGGCACGTGCACGTGGAAGCGCTGCTCGTCGAGCGACTCCGGCTCGATGCCCAGGTCCTCCGCGTGGGCGCGTACCCACGTGAGGGCGATCTGGGCCGACTCCTTCATCACGTCGCCGAGCTGGCCGGTGAGCGTCAGCCCGGACTCGCGTCCGTGCATCGAGCTCGCCTCCACGAACAGCACCTCGCCACCGGTGCTCGTCACCGAGAGTCCGGTGGCGACGCCGGGCAGCGCAGTGCGCTCGGCCGCCTCGTGGAACACCTTCTGGCGCCCGAGGGCGTCGCTCACCGCGTCGAGGTCGACCGCCACCGGGGCCGCCGCCTCGTCCGACGCGATCCGCGTCGCGATCTTGCGCAGGACGGTGCCGAGCTCACGCTCGAGCTGGCGCACGCCTGCCTCGCGCGTGTAGTCGGTGACGATCGTCTGGAGGACGCTGTCCTCCACCGTCACCTCGTCCTCGCGCAGGCCGTTGCGCTCCAGCTGGCGCGGCCACAGGTAGCCACGCGCGATCGCCGTCTTCTCCGCGGTGGTGTAGCCGTCGAAGCGGATCACCTCCATACGGTCGAGGAGCGGCGCCGGAATCGTGTCCGCCACGTTGGCCGTCGCGATGAACAGGACCTGCGAGAGGTCGAGCTCGACGTCCAGGTAGTGGTCGCGGAACGAGTGGTTCTGTGCCGGGTCGAGCACCTCGAGCAGGGCCGCCGAAGGATCGCCGCGCCAATCGGCGCCGACCTTGTCGACCTCGTCGAGCATGATCACCGGGTTCATCGTGCCGGCGTCGCGCAGGGCACGGACCAGCCGTCCCGGCAGCGCGCCGATGTAGGTGCGCCGGTGGCCGCGGATCTCCGCCTCGTCCCGGACTCCGCCGAGCGAGATGCGAACGAACTCGCGCCCGGTCGCGCGCGCGATCGACTCGCCCACCGACGTCTTGCCGGTGCCGGGCGGTCCGATCAGCGTGAGGATCGCGCCGGAGCGCTTGTCCTCGGCGATCCCGCGCTCCTGGCGGAGCTTGCGAACCGCCAGGTACTCGACGATGCGGTCCTTGACGTCCTCGAGGCCGGCGTGGTCCGCGTCGAGCACCTCACGCGCGTGCGCCGGATCCAGACGCTCCTCGGACCGCTTGCCCCACGGGACGGCGAGCAGCCAGTCGAGATACGTCCGGATCATCTGGGACTCGCCGCTCTGATCGCCCATGCGCTCGAGACGGCCGACTTCGCGCTCGGCCTGCTCGCGCACGTCGTCCGGCATCCCGGACTCGGCGATCTTCGCGCGGTAGTCCTCGGCGGCGGACTGGTCGTCCTCGCCGAGCTCCTTGCGGATCGAGTCCATCTGGCGCCGCAGGATGTAGTCACGCTGCTGCTTCTGGGCGCCCGACTCGACATCGTCCCGGATGCGCCTTCTGACCTGCAACTCCGCGAGCCGCTCGCGCTGCAAACGAAGCGCGAGCTCCAGGCGCTCGACAACATCGATCTTCT
>DASXNY010000094.1:0-4582 GCA_036494715.1 Thermoleophilaceae bacterium | reverse complement strand
GACGATCGCCAATCCGATCGAGCTGGCCGAGGAGCTCACCGGCCTCGAGTTCCGGCTCGTCGACCGCGACGGCGCGCCACACGCCGAGCGCCAGGTGGCGATGTGGAACCCGCCGCTCGTGGACGAGGACAAGGGCGTGCGTACCTCGCCGCTGTCCGAGGCGGCGGCGCTGCTCGCCGAGCTGATGCAGCGCGACGTGCGCACGATCTGCTTCCTCAAGTCGCGCCGCGGCGTCGAGCTGATCCAGAAGTTCACGAAGCTGCGGCTCGAGGACGCCGGCTGCGGCGACCTGGCCGAGCGGATCGCTCCTTATCGCGCCGGCTACACGCCGATGCAGCGGCGCGAGATCGAGCGGCGGCTCGCCGAGGGCGACCTGCTCGCGGTCGTGGCGACCGACGCCCTGGAGCTCGGGATCGACGTCGGCGACCTCGACGCCGCGATCTGCGTCACCTTCCCCGGCACGGTGGCGAGCCTGCGCCAGATGTGGGGGCGCGCGGGGCGGCGCAACCCGGGGCTCGCCCTCTACATCGCCGGCGACGACGCACTCGACCAGTTCTTCTGCCGCCACCCCGAGGAGTTCCTGGACCGTCCCGTGGAGTCCGCGATCCTCGACCACGAGTCCGAGGTGATCTACATGCAGCAGCTCGTGCCCGCCGCGTACGAGATGCCGCTGACCGCGCACGACGCCGAGACGCTCGGGCCGCGCTGGCAGGCCTACGCGGATCGGCTCGTGCAGCGCGGCGAGCTGCGGGAGCGCAACGGCAACTACCTGCCGCGCGGCGAGGGCTTCCCGGCGGCGCGCGTATCGCTGCGCTCGGCGGGGCTCGACTCGTTCGCGGTGGTGGACACGGCGGACGGGCAGATCATCGGCACGGTGGAGGCCGCGCGCGCCCATTCCACCGTCCACCCCGGCGCGGTCTACCTGCACCTCGGCCAGGCGTACGAGGTGGAGGAGCTCGACCTGCGCAACCGGCGCGCCGTCGTGAGCCGCTTCTCCGGCGACTGGTACACGCAGCCCAAGAAGGAGACCGACACGTGGATCGAGCAGGTGCGCGACACGCGCTCGGCGCTCGGCGTCGAGCTGTCGTTCGGGATCGTGTCGGTGACCGAGGAGGTGGTCGCGTTCCAGAAGAAGCGGGTGGCCGACCACGAGGTGCTCGACCTACTGCCGGTGGACCTGCCCGAGCAGCAGTTCGTCACCCAGGCGCTCTGGTACGAGCTGCCGGAGCCGCTCTTGCGCGAGGAGTTCCCGCTCGACGTGCTGCAGGGCTCTCTCCATGCCGCCGAGCACGGGCAGATCGCCGTGCTGCCGCTGATCGCCATGTGCGACCGCTGGGACATCGGCGGCCTCTCCACCGCCTTCCACCAGCAGACGGGGCGGCCGACGATCTTCATCTACGACGGCCATCCGGGCGGAGTCGGCATCACGCGGATCGGCTTCACACTGTTCGAGACGCTGGTGGCGGACGCCCGGCGGCTGATCGACGAGTGCCCGTGCCGCTCCGGCTGCCCGTCATGCGTGCAATCCCCCAAGTGCGGAAATCTCAATGAGCCGCTCAACAAAAACGGCGCGCTCGAGCTGATGACGCGCATGCAGGCCGGCTAGCCGGCTGCAGGATCGCATTCAAGGCCAAGGCCGACCGGCGTAAGCGCCGAGGCGGGGTGAAGTGCGTCCCCTCCTCACGCTGGCGCTGTCGCTAACCCTTCTCCCTCCGTCTGCCGCACTGGCGGATGGGGGGAGCGGCGGCGCCTCACCGGGGAGCGTGACGCCGCACGGTCAGAACGGTGGCGCTCAGCCGGGCCACGTGGTCGCTCCCCGGCATAAGCGCCCCAGCGGGCCGGTGGTGGAGTCGTTCTCGGTGCGCCCGCCGAGCGCGTTCATCTACGGCCGGCCCGCGACCGTGGGCTTCGAGGTGAAGGGCCGGGCGCCCAGCGTCCACCTCGCTCTGGTCGTCAAGCCCGCCGGCAGCCACACGGTGGTCAGGCGGATCGACCTCGGCAATCGCCCCACTGGCAAGCCCCAGACCTACTCGCTCACCGGGCTCGAGGGCGGGCCGCTGCCCCAGGGCTCGTTCGACCTCCGGCTGTCCGCGCGCGGCCTGCAGGGCGCCACCGAGGCGTCCGTGACGGGCCGCTTTAGCTTCCACTGGCATGTGTTCCCGCTGGTCGGCCAGTTCACCTACGGCCAGGATCCCGACGGCCGCTTCGGCGCGCCGCGGCCCGGTCACTCGCACCAGGGCCAGGACATTCCCGCGCCCACCGGCACTCCCGTGGTGGCGCCGCGCGGCGGCGTGGTTAAGGTGGTCGCCTTCCAGAAGGGCGGCGCCGGGAACTACATCGTCATACACGGTGAGGGCGAGAGCCTGGACTTCGTCTTCATGCACCTGCGCGACAGCTCGATCCTCGTCAAGCAGGGCGACCTCGTCGCCACCGGCGAGCAGATCGTTCAGGTGAGCAGCACCGGCGAGTCCAGCGGGCCGCACCTACATTTCGAGATCTGGGTCGGGCCGTGGGGGCAGGGTGGGCAGCCGGTGGATCCGCTGCCCTACTTGCGGCGCTGGGATGCCTGGAGCTAGGCCAGAGGCCAGAGGCCCAAGGCCGGCTATTTGATTCCGAGTTTCATGTGGCCGGTGAGCGCGCTTGTGCTCGCGTCCATCCAGCCGGTCAGGTTGCCCAGCGGTGCTGTCGCCAGTGAGCCGCCGAAGGCGCCGCCCAGGCCCCCGCCGGCGGCTTTCGAGATGAGCTCGGAGGCGATCTTTGCGACCTCGGCGTTGAGCGCGACCGCGCCCTTGGCGCCGGGGAGCGGCTGCGGGGTGTCGGACGCGATCGCGGCGAGCGAGGCGAGGTCGTTAGAGGCGGCGAACACCTTGCCGACCATGCCGTAATAGATCGTCTTGCCGTGGGCGCCGGTGAGCTTGTAGAGGCCGCGCACGTGCGTGAGCTTGGCGCCCGGCAGGCCCGCGCCCCGCGCGAACTGAGGCGCGACCTTGGCGAACTTGTCGAGCCTCTTCGCGAACGCGGCCGGGTCCTTCGGCTCGACGCGCACGGCGTAGTGGCCCTGGACGTCGAACGAGATGCTCGCGTTGCCGGAGAGCTGGTCCACGACCTCCTTGTCGAGGTCGAGCCCGAGCTGCGAGCTGATCTTCTTCTTGTTGCGCACGAAGGTGGAGTAGCTGCCCGGGCTCACCACCTGTGCGACGCTCTCGGCGAAGTGCTCGCTCTGGTCGAGCCCGCGGATGCCGAGCCCGATCTCGCCGGCCTTGTTCGACACGGGCGGCGAGGCATCGCCGGCGGCGATCGGCAGGTCCGAGTCGGTGAGCTGCGACGCATCGGTCTTCGCGTTGAAGTCCATCGCGAGCCCGTCGTTCTGGCTCGACAGCGTGAAGCCGACGGTCTTCAGCGCGGCCACCCATTTGACCTTGCGGGCCGTCTCGGTGCCGGGTGAGCCGCTGATCAGGCCCTGCGCGTCGACGTAGAGGCGGACGAGCGCGTCGGACGGCAGGCCGGAAAGGTTGCTGTTGAACTGATCCTCGGTGAGGCGGTCGTCGCGGCCGCGCTGCTCGATCGCGGCCACCACCTGCTGCTTGGTGCTCGCGACGACGAAGACGTCGCCGTCCTGAGCTATCTCGGTGTCGCCGGACTTGCCCTTGTAGAGGGTCGCTCCGCCCGACGTGCCGTCCTTAGTGACGTCCTTGTCGTTCGAGAGCAGGTCGCTGAGCTTGCCCTTGTCTCCCACCTGCAGCGCCCCGACGACCTGGCTGTTGTCGCCGATCGTGGCCTGCACCGTCGGGGCGCTGATCACGAATTCGTTGCCGAGCAGTGGCTTGATGTCCTTGTCGAAATCGAGCCCGGACTGGTTGATCTGGCTCTTCAGCGAGCTCTCGACCTGGCCCGCAAAGGCGAACTTCTTGACGTTCGCGCTGAGCGACTTCCACTGCGAGCCGTTCAGGTCGGTGTCGATCGCGACCACGATCGGCGCGCTCTTCGGCATGTAGCCGAGCGCGTTGTCCAACGGATCCCTGGCGCCGCTCGACGAACCGCTGCTGCCGCAGCCCGCCGCCGCGGCGACCGAGAGCAGGCAGAGAGCTGTTGCGAGGGGTCGACGCAAACGCTCAGGAACGTTCGATCAATTCGATGCGGTAACCGTCGGGATCGCGCACGAAGCAGATGCGACTGCCGCCCTCATGGACCGAATACGGCGGCTTCTCGGGCTCTATGCCCTGCTCCGCCAGGTTGGCCAGCTTGCCGTCGAGGTCCTCGGTTGTGACCGCGATGTGGTTGTAGCCCGTTCCGAGCTCGTAGGAGTCGACGCCGTGGTTGTAGGTCAGCTCGAGCCGGGCGCCGTCGTCCGGCAGTCCCATGAAGACGTTGATCGCCTCGTCGCGGATGGGCATCCGGCCGATCTCCTCGAAGCCGAGTGCCTTGTAGAACTCGACCGAGCGATCGATCTCGCCGATCCGGTAGCAGGTATGGATTAGCTCGCTCATGTGGCCCAGACTAACGAGAACGCCCCGCTACCATCCCCGGGCGCGGCGAGGTAGCTCAGTTGGTAGAGCACACGACTGAAAATCGTGGTGTCGCC
>DASXNY010000093.1:0-13768 GCA_036494715.1 Thermoleophilaceae bacterium | reverse complement strand
GGTGTCGACGTCGGCGCGGTTGAGGTCGCTGACCGGGCCGGAGATGGTGCTGATCGGTTCCATGGTCACTCCCAGGTGCGGATGTCGACGAAGTGCCCCTCGATCGCGGCCGCCGCCGCCATCGAGGGCCGCTTCGTCGACATCAGGGACTGGAGCTAGCCATGGCGATGACCAAGATCTCGAAGATCCGCGGGCCGATCAGCATCCTGCGGCGCAGCGACGTCGACACCGACCAGATCATCCCCAAGCAGTTCCTCAAGCGGGTGGAGCGAACGGGGTTCGGCGAGTTCCTCTTCTACGACTGGCGCAACGAGCCGGGCTGGGACCTGCCGTCCAACCCGATCCTCGCCGTGGGCCGCAACTTCGGCAGCGGCTCCTCGCGCGAGCACGCGCCCTGGGCGCTCGAGGACTACGGCTTCAAGGCGATCGTCGCGCCGAGCTTCGCGGACATCTTCTACAACAACTGCACCAAGATCGGGCTGCTTCCCGTGGTGCTGCCGGAGGAGGACGTGAGGGCGGTCATGGCGTCCGGGCAGGCCACGGTCGACCTCGAGCGCAAGGTGGTGTCCGTCGACGGCCGCGAGGTCGAGTTCCACATCGACGAGGACGCCCGTTACCGGCTGCTGAACGGGCTCGACGAGATCGGCCTCACGCTCCAGAGCTCGGACGAGATCGCCGCCTACGAGAGCTCGCGGGAGCGCGAGGGACCGGTGACGACGCGCTTGTGAGCCCAGCGCGCGACTGGGACGCCGTCACCTATGACCGCGTGTCCACGCCGCAGGTGCGGTGGGCGCTCAAGGTCCTCGACCGGCTGCCGCTGAAGGGCGACGAGGTGGTCCTCGACGCGGGCTGCGGCAGCGGCCGCGTCACACACCTGCTCGAGCAGCGCCTGCCGCACGGCAGGGTGATCGCCGTCGACGCCTCGCCGTCGATGGTGGATGAGGCACGCAAGGCGCTCCGCCACGACGCCGAGGTGTTCGTCTGCGAGCTCACCGAGCTCGACCTCCACGAGGCGGCCGACGCCGCCTTCAGCAACGCCGTCTTCCACTGGATCGCCGATCACGACACGCTCTTCAAGCGCATGTTCGCGGCGCTCAAGCCCGGTGGCGTGATGGTGGTCCAATGCGGCGGCGCGGGCAACATCAACGCCTTCCACGAGCTGCTGTTCGAGGTCGCGGAGGAGCCGCCGTTCGCCGACTACATCGGTGGCTGGGCGGGCCCCTGGAACTTCGCGACCCCCGCGGAGACCGGTGCGCGGCTGGCCGCCGCGGGCTTCGTGGATGCTGAGTGCTGGCTCGAGGACGCGCCGGTGCAGCCGGAGGAGCCGGCCGAGTTCATGCGCACGGTCTGCCTCGGCAACCACCTCGACAAGCTGCCGGAGGAGCTGCGCCCGCTGCTCGTGGAGCGGATGGTTGAACGCGTGCCCAAGCCGGTCACGCTCGACTACGTCCGCCTCAACATCGACGCAAGGAGACCTGAATGAGCCCTCGCGCCCGCATCGTGGCGCTGCCCGGCGACGGCATCGGCCCCGAGGTCATGGCCTCGGCGCGCGGGCTGCTCGCGCGGATCGACGACTTCGACGTCGACGAGCGGCTGATCGGCGGCGCCTCGATCGACGCCCACGGGAGCCCGCTCACCGACGAGGTGCTTGACGCCTGCAGGGCCTCGGACGCGGTGCTGCTGGCGGCGGTCGGCGGCCCCAAGTGGGACAGCACGGACCCCGGAGCGCCGCGCCCCGAGCAGGGCCTGCTGGGGTTGCGAAAGGGGCTCGGCCTGTTCGCCAACCTGCGCCCCGTGCGGCCGAGCTCGGCGCTGCTCGACGCGAGCCCGCTGCGGCGCGAGCGCATCGAGGGCACCGACCTGCTCGTGGTGCGCGAGCTCACCGGCGGCATCTACTTCGGCGACAAGGGCCGCGACAACGGCAGCGCCTTCGACACCTGCGTCTACAGCGTCGAGGAGATCGAGCGGATCGCCGAGGTGGGCTTCCGCTTCGCGCGCAGGAAGGTGACGAGCGTGGACAAGGCGAACATTCTCGAGACCTCGCGGTTGTGGCGCGAGACGGTCGAGCGCTACGCCGCCGGCAAGGACGTGCCGCTCGAGCACCTGCTCGTGGACAACGCCGCGATGCAGCTCGTGTCACGCCCCACGGACTTCGACGTGATCCTCACCGAAAACATGTTCGGCGACATCCTGAGCGACGAGGCGGCGATGCTCACCGGCTCGATCGGGATGCTGCCCAGCGCGTCGGTGGGCGCCGACGGCCCCGGCCTGTTCGAGCCGGTGCACGGCTCGGCGCCCGACATCGCCGGCAGCGGCAAGGCCAACCCGCTCGCGATGTTCGGCTCTGTGGCGATGCTGCTCCGCTACGGACTCGGTAGGGAGGACGAGGCGGCCGGGATAGAATCGGCCATCGACAAAGCCCTCGAGGCGGGCCTCCGTACCCCAGACCTCGGCGGCGACGCCACTACGGAGGACGCCACTAAGGCGGTCCTCTCCTACCTCTAGGAAGGGAGGGAGCAACGTGAGCACCGCGGACCTCATCTGGATGAACGGCGAGTTCGTCTCCTGGGAGGACGCGAAGGTACACGTACTCACGCACTCCCTCCACTACGGCACGGGCGTCTTCGAGGGCATCCGCGCGTACGAGACCGATCGCGGCACGGCGATCTTCCGCCACCAGGAGCATCTCGACAGGCTGCGCCGCTCGGCGGCCATGTACTACATGGACCTGCCCTACCAGCTCGAGAAGCTGCGCGACGTCACGCACGAGCTGATCGTGCGCAACGGCTTCCGCAGCTGCTACGTCCGGCCGCTCGTCTACCGCGGGCACGGACCGATGGGACTCAACCCGCTCGACAACCCGGTGGATGTCACGATCGCGGTGTGGGAGTGGGGCGCGTACCTCGGCGAGGAGGGCAAGCGCGACGGCGTGCGCGCGAAGGTGTCCTCGTGGCAGCGCATCTCGCCGCTGTCGCTCTACCCGCACGCCAAGGCCACGGGCCAGTACCTGAACTCCGTGCTGGCGAAAATCGAGGTCACCAAGGCCGGCTACCAGGAGGCGATCCTCCTCGACCACCTCGGCAACGTCTGCGAGGGCAGCGGGGAGAACATCTTCATGGTGCGCGACGGGGTGATCTACACGCCGCCGCAGACGGCCAGCATCCTCGACGGGATCAACCGCAAGTCGGTCTTGCAGATCGCCGAGGACCTCGGCTACAAGCTGGTCGAGCGCGACATCGCCCGCGGCGAGCTCGTGAACGCCGACGAGGTGTTCATGACCGGCACGGCGGCGGAGCTCACGCCGGTCCGCGAGATCGACGACATCCCGCTCGGCGAGCCCGGGCAGGTCACGCGCGAGATCCAGTCGATGTTCGACGACGCCCTGCACGGACGCGCCCCGCAGTACGCCGAGTGGCTGGACCTGGTCCAGGTACCGTCCAAGGCGTGAGCGAGCGCGTAGTCCTCTACGACACCACCCTCCGCGATGGCATGCAGGGGGAAGGCATGTCGCTGTCCGTGGAGGAGAAGGTCCGTGTGGCGCATGCGCTCGACTCGCTCGGCGTGCAGCTGATCGAGGCGGGCTTTCCGAGCTCGAACCCGAAGGAGGAGGCGTTGTTCGCGATGCTCGCGGACGAGCGCTTCGAGCACGCCGAGATCGCCGCGTTCGGGATGACACGCCGGCGCGGCGTGGCAGCCGACGAGGACGAGGCGCTGCGCCTGCTCGCCGACTCGTTCGCGCCGGTGTGCACGCTGGTCGGCAAGACCTGGGCGCTCCACCTCGAGAAGGTGACCAAGGTGGACGCGGCGGAGAACCTCGCGATGATCGAGGAGTCGATCGCGTTCCTGCGCGCCGAGGGCAAGCGCGTGATCTACGACGCCGAACACTTCTTCGACGGCTACCGCCAGGACCCCGAATATGCACTGCTCTGCCTTCGCGCTGCGGTGGCGGGCGGCGCCGAGAACGTCACGCTCTGCGACACCAACGGCTCGTCGCTGCCGAACCAGATCGCCGAGGCCACCGAGCACGTGGTGCAGGCGCTCGGCGGCGAGGTGACGGTCGGCATCCACACCCACGACGACGCCGGCTGCGCTGTGGCCAACTCGGTCGTGGCGGTGGAGCGCGGCGCGCGCCTGGTGCAGGGCACGATGAACGGCTACGGCGAGCGCTGCGGCAACGCCAACCTCGTCTCGATCCTGCCGGCGCTCCAGCTCAAGCTCGGCTACGAATGCGTGAGCGAGGACCAGCTCGCGCGCCTCACCGAGGCCTCGCACCTCGTGGACGAGATCTGCAACGTCTCGCCTGATGCGAACCAGCCCTACGTCGGCAAGAACGCCTTCGCCCACAAGGGCGGCATGCACGTGGCGGGCATCATGCGCGACGCGCGCACGTTCGAGCACATGGACCCGGCCGCGGTGGGGAACGACCGCGAGCTCCTCATCTCGGAGCTGTCCGGCAAGGGCACGGTGCAGGCGCGCGCCGAGCAGCGCGGGGTGCAGCTCGACGAGGCAGCCGCCTCGCGCGTGGTCGACAGGGTCAAGGAGCTCGAGCATCGCGGCTTCCAGTTCGAAGCCGCCGACGGCTCGTTCGACCTCCTGATCCGCAAGGAGACGGGCGGCTACGAGCCGCTGTTCAAGCTCGAGTCCTGGCGCGCGATCGTGGAGAAGCGCGAGGACGGACGCGTGGTCACCGAGGCCACGATCAAGATCTGGGTGGAAGGAGAGCGTTACATCCGCACGGCGGAGGGCAACGGCCCCGTGAACGCGCTCGACCGCGCCCTGCGGTCGGCAATCGGGGAGACGTACCCCCACCTGCGGGACATCGAGCTCGTCAACTTCAAGGTCCGCATCCTCGACGAGACGAAGGGCACCGGCGCGATCACGCGCGTGCTGCTCGACGCGAGCGACGGCACGGACACCTGGGGCTCGATCGGCGTCTCGGAGAACATCATCGAAGCGAGCTGGGAGGCGCTCGTCGACTCGCTCGAGGCCGGCATGCTCCCGCGCCGGGCCGAGCACTCGCGGCGGCCGGCCACCACCGCCGGGTCGTGATCCCGCTCTCTCAGCCCGTCATCGGCCAGCGCGAGGAGCAGCTGGTGCTCGAGACCCTGCGCTCGGGACGGCTGTCGCTCGGCCCGATGCTCACGCGCTTCGAGTCCATGTTCGCGGAGCGGATCGGCGCTCCGCACGCCTCGGCCGTGTCGTCGGGAACCGCCGGCCTGCACCTGGCGCTGCGCGCCGCCGGCGTAGGGGAGGGCGACGAGGTGATCACCAGCCCGTTCAGCTTCGTCGCCTCCGCCAACTCGATCCTCTACGAGCGCGCGCGACCGGTGTTTGTGGACATCGACGAGCACACGCTCAACGTCGATCCCGAGGCGGCTGCCGCGGCGGTGGGCGAGCGCACGGCGGGGGTCATGCCCGTCCACATCTTCGGCTATCCGGCTGACCTGCCGGCGTTCGAGCAGATCGCCGCCCGGCATGGCCTCTTCATCGTCGAGGACGCCTGCGAGGCGCTCGGGGCGGTGCACGCCGACGGCACGCCGGTCGGGGCGCGCGGGCACCTCGCCGTGTTCGCCTTCTATCCCAACAAACAGATGACGACGGGCGAAGGCGGCGTCGTGATCTGCCCCTCCGCCGAGGCCAAGGAGCGGATCGACAGCGAGCGCAACCAGGGCCGGGCGCCCGACATGAGCTGGCTCGACCACGACCGGCTCGGCTTCAACTACCGGCTCTCAGACATCGCCTGCGCGCTCGGGATCGCGCAGCTCGAGCGGCTCGACGAGCTGCTGGCGGGGCGTCAGCGCGCCGCGGCCCTCTACGGCGAGGCGCTCGCCGGCATCGAGGACATCGAGCTGCCCTACCCGGACACGGGTGGCGACCGCCGCAGCTGGTTCGTCTACGTGGTCAAGCTGCCTACGGACGTGGACCGCGACGGTGCGATCGGGGCGCTGCGCGAGCGCGGCATCGACGCCAAGCCATACCTGCCGGCGATCCACCTGATGAGCTTCTACCGCGAGCGCTTCGGACACCGTGAGGGCGAGTTCCCAGTCTGCGAGGACGTGGCGCGGCGCTCGCTCGCGCTGCCGTTCTTCCCTCAGCTCACGGAGGGTCAGGTGGCGCAGGTGGCGGAGGCGCTGACCCAGGTGCTCGCCGAGGCGCGGCTCAGCCCAGCCTCTTGACGTAGCCAACGAGCGCCGGGATGGGCGGCGCGCCGGGCACCTTTGCGCTCACCTCGAACCCGAGCCGCTCGTACAGGGCGCGGGCGCCGCTGTTGGACTCGCGCGTGTCGAGCGCCAGCGAGCCGAGTCCGCGCTCGCGCGCCAGTCGCTCCGCTTCCGCGAGCAGCGCCTGTGCCACGCCGCGGCGGCGGAAGCGGCCACCGGTGGCCAGTGAGTCGATGTAGAAGGAGCCGGGCGGCGGAGCGGGGGAGCGCCGCGAGCCCGCGCGGCCGAGCCGCACGATCCGCAGCCAGCGCCAGGGCGGGCGGTGGCGGAGCGTGACGCGAATGAAGTGACGGCGCCGTTCGGCGCCTTCGTCCGCGGGGAACGCGGACAGCACGCCCGCCACCTCGCCGCCGAGCTCCGCGAGGGTGATCACCTCGCGCGCGCAGTCGTTGCCGGGCGTGGCGAAGGCGCGCTCGATCAGCCGCAGCCCGCCGCGCTCGCTGCCGCCGAAGAGCGTGAAGCCGCCGGGGGAGGTCAGGTACAGCAGCCGCGCTGTCGCCGCGGCATCGTCGTCGCGAGCTCGGCGGATCAGCGGGCCCTCAGGCAACGCCCATTGCCTCGAGCGTCCGCCGCACTCCGTCCTCGAGGGCGGTGGGCTCCCAGCCGAGCTCGTCCTGGGCCTTCGAGGAGTCGGGCTGGGCGTTCCACAGCAGGAAGTGCAGCTGGCCGCTGGGAAGGAGCGGCGGGCGGCGGATCCCGCGCGACAGCAGCGCGCCGCCGCCAGCCAGCAGCTTCGCCGGCCGGGGCCTGAGGCCCGGCGGAACACGACCACGGTGCGCCACCCGCACCACGGTCTCGGCCAGCTCGCGCATCGTCACGTGCCGGTCGCAGAGGATGTAGCGCTGGCCCGGGCGCCCCTTGTCCGCGGCCAGCAGGTGGCCGGCCGCTGCGCCCTCGCTGAAACAGACGCCCATGCCGCCGGGCGGCACGAGCGGCAGGCGGCCGCGCACGAGCGGGCGGAAGAGATCGTGCTCGAGGCCGCCCGGCCGAGCGGGACCGGTGCCATACACGCCCGCCGGGTTGACCATCACGATCTCGATGCCGCCGCCGGCGTCGAGCACGAGCCGCTCGGCGTCCTGCTTCGAGCGCTCGTAGGCCGTGCCCTTGGGATAGCTCGCCACTTCCGACTCGTCGAAGCGCGTCCCGCTGCGGGCGTGGAACACGTCGATCGTGCTCGTGTGGACGAGCCGTCGCACGCCGGCGGCGCGAGCCGCGCGCGCGACGTTCTCGCTGCCCACGGCGTTCACCTCGTGGAAGGTGCGCTCGTCGGGCAGCCACTGTTCGGGCAGCCCCATCGCGTTGAACACGAGCTCGCAGCCGCGCACCGCCGCCACGAGCGACTCGGTGTCGCGCACATCGCCCCGCACCGGCTCGACTCCCGCCGGAAGCGAGGCCCGCACCGGATCGCGCACGAGCGCCCGTACCTCATCGCCGCGCTCGAGCAGGGCGAGCGCCAGTGCGTAGCCCACCTTCCCGGTGGCTCCCGTCACGAGCACCCTCACGCCCCGCATCCTAGGATGGCACCCGATGTCCCGCTTCTCCGAGCCGCAGGACCCGTTGTTCCGTGCCCTGAACACGTCGGTGGGGTTCGACTATCGCCTGGCCCCGTTCGATGTCGACCAGTCACTCGCGCACGCGCGCATGCTCGCCCGCCAGGACATCATCTCCGCCGAGGACCTCGCCGAGCTCGAGCGCGGCCTCGGCGAGGTGCGGACCGAGATCGAGTCGGCCGAGTTCAGGGTCCATCCCGAGGACGAGGACATCCACATGGCCATCGAGCGCCGGCTCACAGAGCTGGTCGGCCCGGTGGGCGGCAAGCTCCACACCGCGCGCTCGCGCAACGACCAGGTGGCCACCGACGTCGCGATGTTCGTGCGCGCCCACGCCGACCGCGACCGCCGCGCCCTGCTCGACGTACTCGACGTGATCGTCGATCTCGCCGAGCGCCACCTCGACTGGCCGATGCCCGGCTACACGCATC
The DNA here is from genome assembly GCA_036494715.1 of Thermoleophilaceae bacterium. GTDB lineage: Bacteria > Actinomycetota > Thermoleophilia > Solirubrobacterales > Thermoleophilaceae > JAICJR01. The sequence continues at coordinate 5,566 of DASXNY010000093.1, read as the reverse complement.
TCCAGCGCGCGCAGCCGGTCTACCTGTCGCACCACCTGCTCGCGTGGTTCTGGAAGCTCGAGCGCGACTCGCGCCGCTTCGCCTTGGTCGTCGAGCTCACGTCCGACCTGCCGCTGGGCGCCGGAGCGCTCGCGGGCGTCAACTTCGACATCGACCGCCGCTTCGTCGCCGACCAGCTCGGCTTCCCGGCGGTCGCCCAGAACTCGCTGGACGCGGTGTCGAGCCGCGATTTCGTGCTCGACTACCTCGCGGCGGCATCGGTGTGCGCCACCCACCTGTCGCAGCTCGGCGCCGAGATCGTGCTCTGGTCGAGCGCGGAGTTCGGCTTCTGCGAGGTGTCCGACTCGTTCGCATCGGGCTCGAGCATCATGCCCCAGAAGAAGAACCCCGACGCCGCGGAGCTGCTGCGCGCCAAGGCACCGCGGGTGGTGGCGCACCTGAGCGGCCTCCACGGCGTGCTCCACGGCCTGCCGCTCACCTACAACAAGGACCTCCAGGAGGACAAGGAGCGCCTGTTCGACGCGGTCGACACGCTCGAGCTGACGATTGCCGCGGCGGCGGGCATGCTCGCCGGCATCAGCTTCAACCGCGAGCGTATGGCGGCTGCGGCCGCCGACGAGTTCCCGGCCGCCACTGACGTCGCCGACCTGCTCGTCAAGCGCGGCATGCCCTTCCGCCAGGCCCACGGGGTCGTGGCGGGGCTGGTGCGCACCGCCATCGACTCCGGGCGCACGCTGTCGCAGCTCAGCGACGACGAGGTGGGCGAGCACGCGCCCGAGCTCGTGCCGGGGTACCACGAGCTGCTGGCCGAGGGCGCCTGGCTCGAGTCGAAGATCTCCGAGGGCGGCACGGCGCTGCCGCGCGTGGGCGAGCAGCTGGAGCGCGCGCGGGCGACGTTGCGCGACGCCGCCCAGCAGTGACCCGCGACTTCTACGCTCGCTCGGTGCACGAAGTGGCGCGCGACCTGGTCGGCTGCACGGTCCGCCATGGTCCCACCGCCGGCCGCATAGTCGAGGTGGAGAGCTACCACGAGGAGGAGCCCGCCTCTCACGCCTTCGTCGGGCTCACCGACCGCACGCGCGTGCTGTTCGGGCCGCCCGGCCGCGCCTACGTCTATCGCTCGTACGGCATCCATGCCCTGCTCAATGCGGTCTCGGAGCCCGAGGGCATCGGCGCCGCGGTCCTGATCCGCGCGCTCGAACCGGTCGACGGCGTCGACATCATGCGCGAGCGGCGAGGACTCGACGAACTGCACCAGCTCTGCAACGGCCCAGGCAAGCTCACCCAGGCGCTCGACATCGAGCTCGACCTGAACGACAGCTCGCTGCTCGGCGACGGCCCGATCGAGATCCTTCCGCCGGGGGACGGCGACCGCCCACCGGAGCTCGCGATAGGAGAGCGGATCGGGATCACGAAGGCGGCCGACTTGCCCTGGCGCTTTTGCGATCCGCGGAGCAAGAGCGTCTCGCGGCCGTGGCCCAAGGCCATGCGGATGAGCGCTGTGCGTTAGCCCGACGGCGAGGCGCCGCCGGTTCCGCCTGTGCCGCCGCCGGGCGTCGGCGTGGGGGTGGGCGTCGGCGTCGCGGGCGGGGTCTGCTGCTGCGGGGTCTGGTCGGGCGTCGGGGTCTTCTTGGTGCCGCCCTGCTGGTCGGGCGCCTGTGCGCCGCCCGGCGTGGTGGTCGCGCCGCTCGGCGCGGTCGTCGACGGCGCGGGGGTGACCGGCGTCGTCGTGGAGCCGGGCTCCACCGGCTTGTCCTTCTTCGGGTTGCGCACGGCGAGGATGTTCAGCGCCTGGACCATGAAGTCGTGCCAGATCTCGGTCGGGTAGGTGCCGCCCTCCACCGGGCCGCCGCGGTATTGCGTCTTCATCGGGACCAGCTTGTCCGGGTAGCCGACCCACACGGCCACGGTGAAGTGGGAGTCGAAGCCGACGAACCAGGCGTCGCCATAGTTCTCGGTCGTGCCGGTCTTGCCGGCCACGACCTCGTCGGGCAGCTGCGCGGCGGTGCCCGTGCCGTGGGTGACGACGCCGGTCATCACCTGCTTCGCCTCCTCGGCGATGTTGGCCGGGACCACCTGGATCGCCTTGCGCTTGTACTTCACGAGCTCGTGCCCATTGCCCGCGCGCACGTCCTCGACCGCCACCGGGCCGTTCTTCCACGCGGGCAGGTTGCTCGTCACCCGCTTGCCGTCGTTTGCGATCGTCGAGTACGCGTACGCCATCTCGAGCGGGCTCAGGCCTTCCTTCAGTCCACCCAGCGTGATGGCGAGGTTGGTGGACACCGGAGTGTGAATTCCCATCTTGTTGGCCAGCCGCGCGATGCGGTGAGTGCCCACCTGCACACCCACGCGCGCGAAGACGGAGTTGTCCGAGTAGGCGAGCGCGTTCGCAAGTGACACCGAGCCGAGGTAAGAGTCCTCGAAGTTGTGCACCGGGAACAGCTCGTGCTTGCTCACGTGGAAAGTCACCGGCTCGGACGGCCACACGCTGCCCGGCGAGATGCCGCGCAGCAGCGCCTCGATGAGGGTGAACGGCTTGAAGGCGGAGCCCGGCTGCCTGTGGCCGTCGGTCGCGACGTTGAAGGGATGGGTGGCGTAGTCGTTGCCGCCCACCATCGCTCGCACCTCGCCGGTGCGGTTGTCGATCGCCACGAGCGAGGCGCTCGGCCCGACCCCGGCCAGGCGGCCGTTGATCGCCTGCTCGGCCGCCGTTTGGAGCTGCGGGTCGAGGCTCGTCTTCACCTTGAGCCCGCCGCCGAACACGCGCCCGGACCCCAGCCGGTCGACCAGCTGCTGCGTGACCCAGGTGGAGAAATAGGGCTGCGATGAATCCGGTCGCGGCGGGTGCACCGTCTCCGCCGACGGCAGCGCCTGGATGGTCGCCTGCTGGTACTGGCCCAGGCTGATCATCCGCTGCTGCAGCATCAGCTTGAGCACCAGGTTGCGCCGGGCGAGCGCCGAGCGGCGGTTGGTCACCGGGTTGAACGCACTGGGCGAGGCGATGATCCCCGCCAGCAGCGCCGCCTGGTCGGGCGTCGCGTTGGCCGCGGCGCGCTCGTTCGGGTTGTACTGCGTCTGCGGTCCGCCGAAGTAGGTCCGCATCGCGGATTCGATCCCGTAGGCGCCGTTGCCGAAGTAGACCGTGTTGAGGTACTCGCCGAGGATTTTCTGCTTCGACCACTGCTTCTCGAGGTGGTAGGCGAGCGCCGCCTCGCGGAGCTTCTCGAAGATCGTCCTGTTGTTCTGGGCCGCGAGCGCGTTCTTCACGAACTGCTCGGTGATCGTCGAGCCGCCCTGCACCGCGCCGCGGTGCGTGAAGTCCGCGAGCCCGGCCCGGATCATGCCGCGCCAGTCGACGCCCTTGTGCACGTAGAAGCGCTTGTCCTCGATCGCGATGACCGCGTTCTTGATGTTCGGCGAGATGTCCTGCGGATCGATGAGGATCCGGTTCTGGTTGCCGGTCAGGCGCGCGAGCGGCGAGCCGTTGTCGGCCACCAGGTTGGAGTTGCGCGCGGCCCTGAACTCGGCGCTGTTCTCGAGTGAGGGGATCTCGCTCGCGACCGCCATCATCATTCCGAACACGGTGGAGATGAACGCGAGAAGCCCGAGCCCGACCAGCACGAAGAAGAGCCGCAGCTTCTTGATCTTGCGCTTGGGCGGCCGGTCCGCGCCACGCCCGTTCCCGTTGCGTCCGGGGAGGCGGGTGGGCTCCGCGGCAGCGGAATTTGGCCCCGTTAGTGTCGGCGTCGAGTCCGGCATGCGATGGAGGGACGGCCCTCGTCCCTTTCGGGATGCTGGGGGCGGCGGCCCGTGAGCTCCGTCCGACGAGGCCGGGAGTCTAGCATTGCGACCGTGACGGAACCGGAGGTCTCTGAGGCCGATTTCCTGCTCCGGAACGCCGTGGATGCGCTGCCCGAAGGGGCTCTGGAGCAGCAGCTGAAGGAGGGCCGCCCGCTCCGGGTCAAGCTCGGCATCGACCCTACGGCGCCGGACATCCACCTCGGGCACACCGTGGTGCTGAACAAGCTGCGCGAGTTCCAGGACCGGGGCCACACGGTGGTGCTCATCATCGGCGACTACACAGGTCGCGTGGGGGATCCGAGCGGCCGCTCGGCCACGCGGCCGCAGCTCGACGGCTCGCAGATCGACGCCAACGCCGAGACCTACCAGCGCCAGGTCCTGAAGATCCTCGACCCGGAGCGCACCGAGGTACGTCGCAACGGCGAGTGGCTCGACATGCCGGCCGAGGACCTCTTCCGCCTCGCTCGCACGGCCACGGTTGCGCAGATCCTCGAGCGCGACGACTTCTCGAAGCGCTGGCACGCGCGTGAGCCGATCTCGGTGCTCGAGCTGCTGTATCCGTTACTGCAGGGTTACGACAGCGTGGCGATCGAGGCCGACGTCGAGCTGGGCGGCACGGATCAGAAGTTCAACCTGCTGCTCGGCCGGGACATTCAGGCCGCGTACGGGGTCAAGCCGCAGTCGATTCTCACCATGCCGATCCTGCCTGGGATCGACGGCGTGCAGCGGATGTCGAAGTCGCTCGGCAACTACGTCGGCGTCGCCGACCCGCCCGACGAGGTGTTCGGCAAGCTCATGCGCGTCCCCGACGAGGCGATGGGCACCTACTACAAGCTGCTGCTCGACCGGCCGCTCGACCCCGACCGCCCGGCGGTTGAGTCGAAGCGCGCCCTCGCGCGTGAGATATGTGCGCGCTACAACGGGGCGGAGGCGGCGCGCGAGGCGGAGGCGCACTTCGACCGCCTGCACGTGGAGCGCGGGTTGCCCGATGAGGTCGACGAGGCGCCGCTTCCGGACGGCGATCCGGTACACCTGCCGGCGCTGATCCGCGACCATTTCGGGCTATCCGGGGCGGAGGCGCGGCGGCTGCTCGCCCAGGGCGGCGTGAAGCTCGACGGCGAGGCTCTGGACGGCGGCGCGCTCGACCTGCCGGCGGACCGGCTCGACGGCGCGGTGCTTCAGATCGGCAAGCGCCGCTTCAAGCGCTTTCGCCGGGCCGCTTCTTAACGCAAGCGACCATTGACGCGTCTCGCGCGGGACCGCTATGCTTCTCGGTCCCCAGATACCCGGGACGTTCGGGGGCCTCCTGCAGGGAGGCCTTCTTTACGGCCGGAGGGGCGAAGCGTCTAGACTTCGGGCGGAATCACCGCCAGCAAGGCGCGACGGTCTTTGAAAACTCAACAGCGTGCGATCACCAGACTCGATTCCTCGAGTCTGAGATCGCGTCCAGGTTCGACCCGTCGTCCTGCCGTTTTCGGTAGCGGCGACGGCCAGATACAAAACCTCGTCAAGTCCGAGGGACGCTGCCACGTGTACGGCGGCCCCCATCAGTACGGACATGACAACTCTGTTTAACGACTTGTGGCGACCGGCCGGCCGCTTGCGGTCAGCCAACTGTCACGAATCACTTTTACGGAGAGTTTGATCCTGGCTCAGGACGAACGCTGGCGGCGTGCTTAACACATGCAAGTGGAGCGACGAACCGGGCTTCGGCCCGGGGCAGAGCCGCGAACGGGTGAGTAACACGTGGGTAACCTGCCCCGAT
>DASXNY010000092.1:0-2266 GCA_036494715.1 Thermoleophilaceae bacterium | reverse complement strand
CGCCCGCACGAGCTGTGCACCGACGAGGCACTCGGGGAGGACGCCTACCGCCACGGCTACGAGGTGATCCGCGAGCGGCTGGCGGAGGAGGGCAAGGAGGTCGAGATGCTCGTCCTCCTGTTCGCCAACGCAGCCACGATCACCGCCGACCTGATCGACGAGGGCATCGAGAAGATGAAGGCCGACTCGTCGCTCGACTCGGCGGTGACGGTGTCCCGTTACAACATGTGGAGCCCGTTGCGCGCGCGCAAGGTCGCCGACGACGGCACGCTTGAGCCGTTCGTCCCGTTCGAGACCTTCGGCGACCCCGACACGCTCTCGTGCGACCGCGACTCCCAGGGCGACGTCTGGTACGCCGACATGGGCGTCTCGGTCACCCGCCCGCACTGCCTCGCGTCCGGCTACGGCATCCTGCCCCAGCGCTGGATGGGCCGGAAGATCGCCCCGATCGAGTCCTGGGGCGGCTGCGACATCGACTATCCGTGGCAGCTCCCGGCGGTGGAGTTCTGGCTCCGCGAGCACGGCTTCGAACCCGCCTCCGAAGCGGAGCTGGCGGAGCAGGATGAGCTCGTCCGCTGAGGGCGGCGCCAAGGCCAAGGTCGCCCTGACAGTGTCGTCCTTCGGGGCCGGGGGTCCCGAGCCTTTGGACGAGCTGCGGTCGGCCGGCGTCGAAGTGGTGGAGAACCCGCACGGGCGACGGCTCAAGGAGGAAGAGGTGGCCGAGATGGTGCGCGACGCCGACGGCGTGATCGCCGGCACCGAGCCGCTCACCGAGGCGGTGATGAGGCAGGCGCCGCGCCTTCGCGTGATTTCCCGGGTTGGAGTGGGCATGGACAGCGTCGACCTGGCCGCCGCCGAGCGCCTCAACATCGCCGTCTGCAACACGCCGGACGCGGTCACCGACGCGGCGGCGGAGCTCGCTTTCGGCGGCATGCTGTGCGCGCTGCGTCACCTGCATGAGATGGACGCCGAGCTGCGCGCGGGCCGCTGGACGCGCATGATGGGCTCGCTGTTGCGGCACAAGACGGTCGGCATCGTCGGGCTCGGCCGGGTGGGCCGCCGCGTGGCCGCTTTGCTCGCGCCGTTCGAGCCGCGGCTGCTCGGCTACGACGTCGCGCCGGTGGACGACTGGGCGTCGGCGAACGGAGTCGAGCTGGTCGAGCTCGAGCGCCTGCTCGCGGAGTCGGACGTCGTGACGCTGCACGTGTCGAAGGGCCCGGGCTCCGGGCCACTGCTCGGCCGCAGGGAGCTGCTCGAGACGATGAAGCCCGGCGCGGTGCTCGTGAACGCCGCGCGCGGCGGTCTCGTGGACGAGGAGGCGCTCGCCGAGGCGCTCTCGTCGGGACAGCTCGCCGGCGCGCACCTCGACGTGTTCGAGAACGAGCCCTACGACGGGCCGCTGCGCGAGCAGCCCGCTGTGCTGCTCACCCCGCACGCCGGCTCCTACGCGCGCGAGGCGCGCGCCCTGATGGAGCACGAGGCCGTGCGCAACCTGCTCGACAAGCTGGGGGCGAGCGCGTGAGGGCGCTCGTGCTGGGCGGCTCGGGCTTCGTCGGCAGCCACGTGGCCGACGCGCTCTCGGACGCCGGCCACGAGGTGACCGTGTTCGACGCCGCCGAGTCGCCCTGGCTGCGCGCGGACCAGCAGATGCTGCTCGGCGACATAACCGATCTCGACAGCGTGAAGGCGGCGGTGGCGGGCCGCGAGCTCGTCTACAACTTCGCCGGGCTCGCCGACATCGACGACTCGCGCAGGCGGCCGCTCGACACGGTGCGCATCAACGTGGCGGGCAACGCCAACGTGCTCGAGGCCACGCGCAGCGCGGAGATCCAGCGCTACGTGTTCGCCTCGAGCATCTATGTGGCCAGCGAGGCGGGCTCGTTCTACCGCGTCTCCAAGCAGGCCTGCGAGCTCTACATCGAGGAATACAGGCGGGAGTTCGGCGCTCCGCCGTACACGGTCCTACGCTACGGGACGCTCTATGGGCGCCGGGCCGCCGACACCAACAGCGTGCACCGTTACCTGCGCCAGGCGCTGCGCGATCGGCGCATCACGGCGCACGGCACGGGACACGAGCTGCGCGAGTACATCCACGTCGAGGACGCCGCGAGGCTGAGCGTGGAGATCCTCGCCGACGAGTTCGTTGACGAGCAGGTGGTGCTCACCGGGCACCACCCGATGCGCTTCCGCGACCTGCTCGACCTGATCCGCGAGATCGTCGGCCCGGACGTCGAGCTCGACCTCAACGCGCCGTTGCCGGAGGACG
>DASXNY010000091.1:0-4110 GCA_036494715.1 Thermoleophilaceae bacterium | reverse complement strand
CAACGCGATCTACGAGGTCAAGGAGGGGCGGCCGTTCTGGAAGCTGCGGCCGCTGCAGGTGGCGGTGACGCTGCTCGTGGTCGTCTTGATCACGATGGTGGCGATCGGCATCGTGATCACCGGCCCGCTCGCCCGCGCGGTGGGCGACGAGGTGGGGCTCGGCAACGAGACCGTGACCGTCTTCAACTTCGCCAAGTGGCCGGTGATCGTGCTGGTGCTGCTCCTGATTGTCGGCGTCCTCTACTACGCGGCGCCGAACGTGCGCCAGACGAGCTTCCCCTGGATCACGCCCGGCGGCGTGCTCGCGCTCGTGGTCTGGGCGCTGGCGTCGGCCGGCCTCGGCTTCTACGCGGCCAAGTTCGGCTCTTACCAGAAGACCTACGGCACGCTCGCGGGGGTGATCCTGTTTCTCGTCTGGCTGTGGGTGTCGAACATCGCGCTGCTGCTCGGCGCCGAGCTGAACGCCGAGCTCGAACGGGCCCGCGAGCTGGATGCTGGGTTGCCCGCCGAAGACGACATCCAGCTGCCGTCGCGCACCGCGCCATCCTCGCCCTGACGACGGTCAGCGCAACTACACGCGCGTGGTGAGGTTTCCAACCAGTGGATACAGCGCCACGCGTTCGGGACTCAAGGGGAGAGGATTCGTCGATGAAGCTGAAGCTGTCGCTTGCAGGGGTTTTGGTCGGCATCGCGGCGGTGCTGGCTGCCGGGGCGCCCGCCGGCGCGGCCGTCTCGGTGGGTCACTCCGGCTGGGTCTGGGGCAACCCGCTGCCGCAGGGCAACACGATCCGGGCGCTCGACTTCAGCGGCGGCACGGGCTACGCCGCGGGCGATTTCGGCACGCTCCTCAAGACCACCGATGCCGGCGCCACGTGGACCGGGGTGTCCACCGGCATCACCTCGGCATTGAGCCGTATCGACGTGATCTCGCCGACCTCCGTGGTGATCGGCGGCGGCTGCTCGGTACGGCGCTCGGACGACGGCGGCGCCACCTTCCACCGCCTGCCGTTCACGCCCAGCGAGCTGAACTGCCGGCAGGAGATCGAGTCGATCTCGTTCCCCACTGACCAAGTGGGCTTCCTGCTGCTCCACGACGGCACCCTGCTGTCGACGAACGACGGCGGCGCCACCTTCTCGCGCAAGACCGCCATACCCAACAGCGAGGGCAAGGGCGGCAGGGAGTTGCCGTCGGAGATCTTCTTCACGAGCCCGGCGAACGGCGTGGCCGTTTCGGCCGGCAATGGCGGCCCGGGCGGCGTCTACCACACCGCGGACGGTGGCAACACCTGGACCCAGGTGCAGAACGCCGCCGGCAACTTCCGCTCGGTCTGGTTCGAGGACGCGAACAACGGCTACGCGGTGGGCGACGCCGGGCTGCTCTTCAGCACCGTCGACGGCGGCGCCACCTGGTCCCAGCGGCCGCTCGCCGGCGCGGCGCCGGCCAACCTGCGCTCGATCCGCTGCGCCGGGCTGATCTGCCTCCTGGCGATCGACAACGGCAGCCACCTCGTCCGCACGAACGACGGCGGCTTCACCGCCAGCGACGTGTCGCCGTCCAGCCAGCAGATCTACGCCGCGGCGTTCGCCACGCCGACCCAGGCCGTGGCCGCCGGGCAGGCCGGCGCCACCGTCGTCTCGGGCGACGCCGGTACGAGTTTCTCGCCGATCCCGGCGCTGGGCGGGCGGATCTCCGGCCCGTTCATCCAGCTCCGCGCGACCTCCGCCAGCGAGGCGTTCGCCACCGGCTCGGCGGGCACGCTCGCGCGCACCACGGACGCGGGCGCGAGCTGGACCGACATCGGCGTGCCCACGTCGGGCGCGGTGATCGACGTCTCATTCCCCGCCTCCACCACCGGCTACGCGCTCGACGACACGGGCACGGTGCTGAAGAGCGCCAACGGTGGCGGCAGCTGGTCGCTGCTCAACACGGGCACCCCGTCCGAGCCCGCGTCGGTGCTCGCGCTCGACGCGAATCGCGTGCTGCTGATCGGTCCGCGCGGGGTGCGGCGCTCGACGGACGGCGGCAACTCGTTTGCCGCTGTGGGCGGGAAGGTCAGACGCGCGTCGCTCCAGCACGCGGACGTCGCGCGTGGCGCCGTGTTCGCCTACGGGCCGCACGCGCTGTTCGTGTCGACCAACGGCGGTGGCAAGTGGACCGCGGTCAAGAGCCCCACGCACAAGGCGCTGCGTGTGGTCGACTTCGTCACCGGCAAGCGCGGCTTCGCGCTCGACGCGCAGGGCAAGGTCTGGTCGACCTCCAACCGTGGCAAGCACTGGACGCAGCTGATCGCCACCGGCACGCTCTCGTCCTATGACATGGCGTTCACCGCCTCCAACCGCGGCTACCTGGCGGTGAACAGCTTCGGCATCCAGAAGGGCGGCTTCCTGCTGAAGACGTCCGACGGCGGCCAGACCTGGCACCCGCAGATCGTCAGCAGTCACCCGCTCGCGCGCAACGGCATCGCCGCCTCGGGCGGCCAGACCGACTTCGCGATGGACACCGCGGGCGGCCTGTTCTCGACCACCAGCGGCGGCGACCAGGGAGCTGCCTCGACGCTCAAGCTGCACACCGCCAAGCTGCGCGTCAAGAAGCGCAGCACGATCCGCGTCACCGGCAAGCTCAGCCCGGCCGCGGGCGGCGAGCAGGTGGTCGTCTCAGCGCGCGCCTCGAAGCACGGCTGGGTCCACAAGGTCGTTCAGGTCGCCTCGAACGGCACCTTCACCACCGTCTGGAAGGTGAGCCGCCTGACGATCTTCGTGGCGCAGTGGGTGGGAGATGCGGATCACGCCGGGGCGGGGTCGAAGGTGCTGCAGGTGCATCTCAGGTAGGAGTGCGGAGTGCGCGCGAGATCGCGTCGAACTTCGACGTCACGCGGCCGGCCGTAGCTAGAGGACGGAGGTACAGAGGTACAGAGGTACAGACCTGCACTTCTGCACTTCTGCACTTCTGCACTTCTGCACTTCCGCACTTCTGCACTTCTGCACTTCTGCACTTCCGCACTTCTGCACTTCTGCACTTCCGCACTTCTGCACTAGCGAGAGACGCCGAAAGGCGGCTCTCGCTAGTCTCGATCCCTTGTCTGACCGTCGCACAGGGGGCGGCGGCACGAAGCTGTCGCCGCAAACGCTCATAGTCGCGAGCCTCGCCTCGGTGACCGCCGCGATCGTCACCTCGACCTTCTGGCAGAGGGGGACGCCGATCACGGCGGCGCTCACCCCTGTGATCGTGGCGCTGGCGAGCGAGCTCTACAGCCGTCCCGCGCGGCGGATAACCGAGCTGAGCTCGCGCGCGGCCACCACGCGCAACAGGCGCTTCGTGCATGACTCGGAGCGCGAGCGCGAACGCGACCAGGTGCGCGCCGGCGGCGGCCCCCCCGAGCGGCCGCGCCCGGACGCTCTGCGCCCGCCCGACGAGCCCGAGCTCGGACCCGTGCGGGTGTATCGCACCGAGCAGAGCTCCTCGCCGATCCGCCGCGTGCACATCCGGCTGGCGCTGATCACCGCCGCGATCGCGTTCGTGATCGCGGCCGCGGTGCTAACGCTGCCGGAGCTCGTGTTCGGCGGCTCGGTGGCCTCGCACGGGAAGACGACCTTCTTCGGCGGCCGCAGCCACAGGCACAAGAGCTCGACCAGCGGGCAGCACAAGACGTCCACCCAGACGTCGCCGACGACGAGCGCGCCGACGCCGACCACGACCGCGCCGAGCTCGAGCACGACGACGCCCACGGCGCCTCCGGCCCAGACGGCGCCTCAGACCACGACACCGACGCAGACGCCGGCGCCCTCATCCGGCACGCCGGTCGCGCCGCCGGCACAGGCGCCGACCACCACACCCGCCCCGACGCCGTAGCCGGCTCAGGCTGGCCGTCTGAGCCTTATTGCTGCTGCAAGCGCCTGAGCCGCGACCAGCCGTAGCGCGCCCACAGCACCGCCACGTCCGCGAGCACGCCGTAGAGGAAGCCCAGGGGGCCCGTGTAGAGCCACGCCAGCCCGCGCTCGAGGGGCCCGCGCCGCGGCGCTGACGGAGGGCGATTCACGCGCGTCACGCTATCGTGGCCCGCCCATGCCTGGAACCGTGACGACCAACACCACCGAGCTGCCCGACTCGCG
>DASXNY010000090.1:0-2211 GCA_036494715.1 Thermoleophilaceae bacterium | reverse complement strand
CTACTGCTTCCCGATGCTGCGCAAGATGGGCAACAAGCTCGACCGGCTCGAGGAGGACATCTTCGAGGGCGGCGCCGAGGAGGTCGTGCGCGACATCTCGAACGCCAAGCAGGAGATCATCAACTTCCGCAAGATCATCCGGCCGCAGCGCAGCGTGCTGCGTGATCTCGAGCGCACCAAGCAGCGCTACCTCGCGCAGGACATGGAGATCTACTTCGACGACATCGTCGACGCGTCCGAGCGCATCTGGGACATGCTCGAGAACTACAAGGAAGTGGTCGAGGCGCTCGAGGACACGAACGAATCGGTGATCACGCACCGGCTGAACAACCTGCTGCGCGTGCTCACCTCGGTGTCCGTGATCCTGCTGCCGCTGACGCTGATCGCCTCGATCTGGGGCATGAACGTCACCGTGCCGGGCGACCACTCGATCGTCGCGTTCTGGATCATCGTCGCGGCGATGCTGACGATCCTCGGCAGCCTGATCGCGTACTTCCGAAGGCGCGGCTGGCTGTAGGTCCCCGTTAAGCCCGGCCGCAGCCCGGCCCGCTAGCCTCCGCGCCGACATGGCCGAGCAGCGATTGTGGGCGCCCTGGCGCCTCGAATACATAAAGGGGCCGAAGGACGGCGAGTGCATCTTCTGCGCCGCCGAGAAGCTGGGCGACGACGAGGCCGCCTACATCGTCCACCGCGGCGAGCACTGCTTCGTGATCCTCAACGCCTTCCCGTACAACAACGGGCACGTGATGGTCGCGCCCTATGCGCACGAGGCGTCGATCGAGGCGCTTGACGAACCGGCGCTTACGGAGATGATGGTTCTGGCGCAACGTTCGATCGGCGTCCTGCGCGACGAGTACGGTCCCGAGGGCTTCAACATCGGCATCAACCAGGGCAAGATCGCCGGTGCCGGAGTGGAGGACCACGCGCACCTGCACGTCGTTCCGCGCTGGGGCGCCGACACGAATTTCATGCCGGTGGTGGGCGGGACGCGGGTCCTGCCCCAGGTGCTGTCCGACAGCTGGAAGGCGCTCAGCGCGAGGTTTGCGAATGACGACGGTTGACGCGGGAATCTTCAAGGCGTATGACGTGCGCGGGCTCTACGGCGACCAGCTCGGGCCGGACGTCGCCTACCGCGTCGGCCGCGCCTTCGCGCGCGTGATCGCCGAGATGGAGGGCGCGAGCCCGGCCGAGCTCGAGCTGGCGGTCGGGCGCGACATGCGCCTCACCGCGCCGGAGATGGCCGCGCGCTATATCGAGGGCATCCGCGACGAGGGGGCCGACGTGCTCGACATCGGGCAGGTGGGCACCGAGATGCTCTATTACACGGTCGGCTCGCGGGAGCTGGCGGGCGGGCTGATGTGCACCGCCTCGCACAACCCCAAGCCCTACACCGGGGCGAAGATGGTGAGGCGCGGGGCGATCGCGTTGTCGGGCGACTCCGGCATCGGCGAGATCAGGGACATGGTGGGCGCGGGCGAGCCCGGCGAGCCTGCGGTCACGCGCGGCGCCCACGACGAGCACGACATCAGCGCCGACTTCCAGGCCGCCGCGCTGGACTTCATCGATCCCGCGCGCGTGCGCGCGATGAAGGTGGTGCTCGACGGCGGCAACGGAATGGCCGGCCCGACGGTCGGCCCGCTGCTCGACCGGCTGCCGATCGAGCAGCTGCAGACCTACTGGACGCCGGACGGGAACTTTCCCGACCACGAGCCCAACCCGCTGCTCCCCGAGAACCGCACGTTCATCATCAAGAAGGTGCTGTCCGAGGGCGCCGAGCTCGGCATCGCCTGGGACGGCGACGCCGACCGCTGCTTCTTCATCGACGACACCGGCGAGTTCGTGGACGGCGACTTCCTCACCGCGCTGCTCGCGCAGTCGATCCTCGAGAAGGAGCCGGGCGCGAAGATCCTCTACGACGTGCGCGCCAGTCGCGCGGTGCGGGACATCGTGGAGGCCGCGGGCGGCACGGCGGACGTCAACCGCGTGGGCCACGCCTTCTTCAAGACGCGCATGCGCGACGAGGGCGCGGCCTTCGGTGGCGAGGTGTCCGGCCACTACTACTTCCGCGACTTCTACTGCGCGGACTCGGGCACGATCCCCGCGCTGCTCATCCTCGAGCTGCTGTCGGTGCAGGAGAAGCGCATGAGCGAGCTGCTCGCCCCGCTGCGCCAGAAGTACTTCATCTCGGGCGAGATCAACTCCGAGGTGGCC